>JASHRR010001291.1 GCA_030037185.1 Xanthobacteraceae bacterium
CTTTGCGGCCTTCTCGATCGCCGCACAGCCGCCGAGAACGATCAGGTCCGCCAGCGAGACCTTTTTCCCGCCGGACTGAGAACTGTTGAACTCCTTCTGGATCGCTTCGAGCGTCCGCAGCACCTTTGCCAGCTGGGCCGGCTGGTTGACGTCCCAGTCCTTCTGCGGCGCGAGGCGAATGCGCGCGCCGTTTGCGCCGCCGCGCTTGTCGGAGCCGCGGAAGGTCGACGCCGACGCCCAAGCCGTCGACACCAGCTGGGAAACGGTGAGGCCAGAGCTGAGGATTTTCGCCTTGAGGGCGGCAATCTCCTGCTCGCCAATCAGGGGATGATCCACAGGCGGGACCGGGTCTTGCCACGCCAGCGTCTCCCGCGGAACGAGCGGGCCGAGATAGCGCGCGATCGGGCCCATGTCGCGGTGCGTCAGCTTGAACCACGCCCGGGCAAACGCGTCTGCGAACTGATCCGGATTCTCGTAAAACCGCCTTGAGATCTTTTCGTAAACAGGGTCGAGCCTCAGGGCGAGGTCAGTGGTCAGCATCGATGGCGCGTGACGCTTTGACGCGTTTTGCGCATCCGGCACCGTACCGGTGCCCGCGCCATTCTTTGGTTTCCACTGAAAGGCACCGGCCGGGCTCTTGGTGAGTTCCCAGTCGTAGCCGAACAGGTTCGAAAAGAAGTTGTTGCTCCACGTCGTCGGCGTCATCGACCAGGTGACTTCCGGGCCGCCGGTGATGGTGTCACTGCCTTTGCCCGTGCCAAACTTGCTTTTCCAGCCGAGGCCCTGCTCCTCGATGCCGGCGGCTTCCGGCTCTGGGCCCACCAGTGTCGGATCGCCGGCGCCGTGGGTCTTGCCGAAGGTGTGGCCGCCAGCAATCAGCGCCACGGTTTCTTCGTCGTTCATCGCCATGCGGCGGAAGGTTTCACGTATATCCTTGGCCGCCGCGAGGGGATCCGGCTTGCCGTTCGGGCCTTCCGGATTGACGTAGATCAGACCCATCTGCACGGCGGCGAGGGGATTGCGAAGATCACGATCGCCGCTGTAGCGCTCGTCCGCCAGCCACTTGCCTTCGGGGCCCCAGTAGATGTCGTCTGCGGGCTCCCACACGTCGGCACGCCCGCCGCCGAAACCGAACGTCTTGAAGCCCATCGACTCCAGGGCGACATTGCCCGACAGAATCATCAGGTCGGCCCAGGAGATTTTGCGGCCGTATTTTTGCTTGATGGGCCACAACAGCCGGCGCGCCTTGTCGAGGTTTGCGTTGTCTGGCCAGCTGTTGACGGGCGCAAAGCGCTGCTGGCCGGCCCCGGCGCCGCCGCGGCCGTCGCCGATGCGGTAGGTGCCTGCGGCGTGCCATGCCATGCGGATCAGCAGCGGCCCGTAATGGCCAAAGTCGGCCGGCCACCACTCCTGCGATTGCGTCATCAAGGCATGAAGGTCCTTGATCACGGCATTGAGATCGAGGCTCTTGAATTCCTTGGCGTAGTCGAACGCCTCGTCCATCGGATCGGACAGCGCGGAGTGCTGGTGGAGAATCTGAATGTTGAGCTGGTTCGGCCACCAGTCCCGGTTCGTGTAGGTGCGGCCCCCGAACGGGCATTTGGTCGTGTCATCCATGATTGTCTCCGGTTTGCTGGTTTCACTCGGTCCTCGTGCCGACAAATTACCCAACGCCTCTCATCAGGTAAAATTGACTTTAATGATCGGTACGATAAGATAATCTTATGACCGAAATAACGCTTCGTCAGCTTCGCTATTTCGACGCGCTGGCAGGCCATAGCCACTTCGGACGCGCGGCGGCAGCCTGTGGGATCTCGCAGCCGGCGTTGTCAATGCAGATCAAGGACCTGGAGGAGGCTCTGGGTGCCGTGCTGATCGAAAGAGGCGCTCGACACGTCCGGCTTACGGAGGTCGGAGAAGAGGCCGCCCTGCGCGTTCGCAACATCCTGCGCTCGGTGGATGAAATGGGAGACTTCGCGCGAGCGTCGCGGGGCTTGCTTGCGGGCCGGCTGCGCATCGGCATGATCCCCACGATTGCACCCTATCTGCTGCCGACGGTCATCTCGAACCTGACGCGGACGCATCCCGAACTTGAGGTTCACGTCCGGGAGGCGCTGACGTCGAAGCTCATTCAAGAGCTTGTGGAAGGCCGTCTTGACGCGGCAATTGTTGCCCTGCCGGTGTCGGAGCCTTCGCTGAGTGAGGCCCCCCTGTTTGCGGAAAATTTCCTGCTGGTCCGGCCGGGCGAGGAGGAGGGAGCGCCGGTCCCCAGCGGCGAAACGCTGCGCGAAACCAGGCTGCTCCTGCTGGAAGAGGGGCACTGCTTTCGCGATCAGGCCCTGTCGTTCTGCAATATGCAATCGTTGATGCCCCGGGAGGCGCTGGATGCGAGCTCCCTGTCTACACTTGTCCAGATGGTCAGTGCCGGCATGGGTGTAACCTTCATCCCGGAAATGGCCGTCGCGGTGGAGACGCGCTCGGCGTCGGTGTCTGTCGTTCGCTTTAATGATCCCCAACCCTCGCGAACCGTCGGCATGATCTGGCGCAAGAGCAGCCCCTTGGCCGGGCAGCTCCTGCAGCTTTCCGAAGTGGTTTGCCGCTCAGCCGACGCGTTGCGCGAGCGGCAGGGACTGCCGTCACGCCGGATCCCGACCAGCCGGCGCTCGGGATATTCCGTTAAACGGCTGCGCGCCCGCAAGCGCGCGGCATCAAATCGCTGAGGGCAATTGTCAGCTGACAGCGGCGGCGCCAGCTCAGCAGGCATTCTCTCCTTTTCCATTAGGACTTCTCGCGCGGCACGCGAGAGGTGCTCGCCTTGATCTTGAACGCGTTCTGCGGGAGCCCGCTGCGGGATCAGGACACAGATGCGCGTGATCCGGCATCACTTCGAGCGGGTGCATCTTCATGTCGCGCAATGCCGCCTTATCGCAAACCAGGCAAGAAGAGGTCAGTACGCTCTGGCAGTCCCGGACTGCGGGGGCACCAACTGATATTTGAGGCTGAAAACAGCCCCCGGCGTTTTTGGCCTATGGTGCGGCGGCGCTATCCATGCCGGGGTTGAATAAGCTGCAGGCACCAGCAAGCAAGAGGCGGCGCGTCCTCCGGCGAGGTCCCGCGCCGAAGATTCGATGGATCGCCGCCCGAACAAGTGGCAATCTAGGCGACAAGGGCCGCCTCAGGGTGGGTGACCCCGACTCAGATTTGACGCGGGAGAGCGCGCATGAAGCGAACCAAGGAATTCTATCTGAGCACCGCCGCAGCCGCGGGATTCGCGGCGTTTTTGACCGGTTCGATCGCCGTCCATGCTCAAGGGGCCGCTCAGCCGGCTGCCGTTGCCATCGACAATGACGACATCGGCGGCGTGGTGAGGAGTCCGAATGGGCCTGAGGCCGGCGTGTGGGTGATTGCCGAGACGCGCGACCTGCCGACCCGGTTCACCAGGAGCGTCGTCACCGACGGCGAGGGCCGCTACGTCATTCCGGACCTGCCGAAGGGCAGGTACCAACTGTGGGTGCGCGGTTACGGGCTTGTCGATTCTGCCCATGTCGATGCCGAGCCCGGGCAGCATCTCGACCTCACTGCCGTGTTGGCACCGAACGAAGCCGCGGCGGCGCAGTATTATCCGGCCATCTACTGGTACTCGATGCTGAAGATACCGGCTGCCGATCAGTTCGGCGGCAAGAGCGATATCCCGTCCAATGTCCGGCAGACCCAGTGGATTGCTGGAATGAAGAACAACGGCTGCATCGGCTGTCACCAGATCGGACAGCTCGGCACCCGCACCATCCCGGCGGCATTGGGGACGTTCAAGTCGGGCGAAGAGGCCTGGATGCGCCGCACGCAGTCCGGCCAGGCCGGCGAGATGATGACCAATATCCTGGCAGGCGATTTCGGCGGCGCGCCCTACAAGTATTTCGGCGAATGGACCGACCGCATTGCCAAGGGGGAATTACCCCATGCCAAGCCGCCGCGGCCGTCCGGTGTCGAGCGTAACGTTGTCATCACGACGTGGGACTGGTCGGACGAGAAGCGCTATCTCCACGACCTCATCGCATCTGACAAGCGCGACGCGACCGTCAATGGCTATGGCCCAATTTTCGGTTCGCCCGAATATGCGACCGATTTCCTGCCGATCCTCGATCCGGTGCACAACACGGTCACCGCCTATGATGCGCCGGTGCGCGACCCCAGCATGCCGGAGTCGCTCGGGCCCGGACACGCGGCCGCTGCGAGGCCCATCATGCCGTCAGCCTATTGGGGCGGCGAGCAGCTGTGGGATACCAGGGTCAACAACCACAACTCCGTTTTCGATTCCAAGGGCAGGCTGTGGCTCGCCGCGACGATCCGCGGCCAGAACAATCCCGAGTTCTGCAAGAAGGGCTCCAACCATCCCTCGGCAAAGCTGATGCCGCTTGAGAAGAGCTCGCGTCAGGCCGCCATGCTCGATCCCAAGACGATGAAATATACCTTCATCGACACCTGCTTCGGGACCCAGCATCTCAATTTCGCCTACGATGCGAACAACACGCTGTGGTTCTCAGGCGGCGCCGGCGATAACCCGGTCGGCTGGCTCAATACCAAGATGTTCGAGGAAACCGGCGATGCCGCGAAGTCGCAGGGCTGGACCCAGCTCATTGTTGATACCAACGGCAACGGCAAACGCGACGATTTCACCGAACCGGGCAAGCCGCGTGATGCCAACAAGGACATGCGCATCGGCCAGACGATCTATGCCGTGATGGTCAGTCCGGCCGACGGATCGGTCTGGGGAACGCTGTGGGGTACGCCCGGCGGCATCGTGCGCATCAATCCCGGCTCGAATCCGCCGGAGACGACATTGACGGAGATCTACCGTGTGCCGATGCCAGGCTACGGCGTGCGGGGCGGCGATATCGACAGCAAGGGCGTGGTGTGGGTATCGCTCGGCAGCGGCCATTTGGCCTCGTTCGACCGCAGCAAGTGCAAGGTCCTCAACGGCCCGACTGCGACCGGCAATCATTGCCCCGAAGGCTGGTCGTTCTACCAATATCCAGGCCCCGGCTTCGCGGGCATCGGCGATAACAGCGCCGAATCGAGCTACTATTCGTGGGTCGACCTGCACAACACCTTTGGGCTTGGCGCCGACACGCCGTTCTCGACCGCCAACCTCAATGACGGCATCGTCGCCCTCAAGGACGGCAAGATGGTCACCATCAAAGTGCCGTATCCCACGGGCTTCTACGCCAAGGGCATGGATGGACGCATCGACGACCCTGCTGCCGGCTGGAAGGGCCGGGGCATCTGGGTATCGAGCGGCGACCGCACACCGTGGCTGCAGGAAGGCGGCAAAGGCATGAAGCCGATGGCGGTGCACATGCAGCTGAGGCCCGATCCGCTCGCGCACTAGACCGGCACCCCAGGAGTTCGCCATTGACCCGCGCGGCAGCGCCGCGCGGGCCTTTCTTTGCCATCGCGGTCTGCAAGCCAGCTGTTGATATGATTATGCGACCGAGCTGTCGAAAGCCGGACGGGGCGGCCGCGCACCTTATCTTTGAAAGGCGGCGACGTCGAAGCGCTGATGAAGATGGAGCGGGCCTCTGCCGGTTGCCAACTACACCTCGACCATCAGCGTCGCGGCAATGGTGCCGGCTCGACAGTGACGCGGGTCGGCAAGTACGCCAAAGGCGCGAGCGATGCGCAATCACTGAATCGATGGCGTGTACGAGATGGGCCTCAAGGCGCTGACGGCGAATTGAGTGTGCACAGGCATAGCCGCCCCTGCCTTTGGCGCCGGCGCGCATTCCGCCGCGCATGAGCAAAGGGTGCGATCGGCGTCGCTGATTGCACCCTGCGACCCCCCGCTGTTCGACTAACGCTGGGCCACCCTCTTTGGCACCCATCTGCGGAAGTTCAGCGTGTTGGTGTAGCCGCCATAGACGTTGCCGGCGTCATCGACCGCGACGGCTTCGAGGCCGTTGACCTCGACGGATTCCAGAATGAAGGCTTTGACGATGCCGTCCTTCACGCTGCCGATCCGGATGCCCGATTTGTACGGCGGATTGAGTTCATCGGGAGAATTGTCGGCGACGTAGAGAACGTCGTTCTTGTCGATGAACAGTCCGCTCGGCCGGCCGAATTGCTTCCACTGCAGGAGAAACTTTCCGTCCTGATCGAACACCTGAATGCGGTTGTTGGAGCGGTCGGCGACGAACAGCCGGCCGGCAGAGTCCATCGCCAGCCGGTGCGGCGTGTCGAACTCGCCGGGCCCCGTGCCCTTCTTGCCCCACTCCGTGATGTACTTGCCGTCCTTGGTGAACTTCACGATCCGGTTGTTGGTGTTGCCGCCATGCCCGTCGGCGACGAAGATATCCCCGTTGGGGGCGACCAGGACGTCGGAGGGCGCGTTGAAGGTATCTTGCGTCGTGCCGGCGACACCCGGCTTGCCCAAGGTCATCAGCAGCTTGCCGTCCTGATCGAACTTCATGACGGTGTGGCCCTTGCCGTTGTTCATCGCGCGGCCGTCCGTCACCCAGACATTGTTGTCCGGGTCGATGTGCAGGCCGTGCGGGTAGTTGATCATACCGCCGCCGAAGCTTTTCACCATCTTGCCGGTCGAATCGAATTTCATGATCGGGTCGAGTTTCGACTTCGAGCAGTCGTCCGCGGTCTCGCAACGGTCGAAGACCCAGACGCTCTTGCCGTCGCGATCGATGGCCACACCGACGGCGGCACCCCATTTGCGGCCGTTGGGAAGCTTTGCCCAGCCGTAGTCGAACTTGTAGGGGTTGGGCGCATCATTTGGGCCATAGCCAGTCTGCGCGTAGTTCCTCTGCGTCGATAGCGCGAATGCCGCAACGACCGCGACGCCCAGCGCGACTGTCACCGCTTTCCCATGCCACATGATGCTTTTCCTCCGAGCTTTAAGTGCTGGTTCCTGAATCGGCCTCGTCGACACGTTTGCGCTGATCCGAAGGGTCGCAGCATCGACCATAGCCAATAACGTTGGAGGGGCGCCCACACGTCCTCAAGCCGGCAGCAGGGCCCGCGTGATCGCCCGCTGTGATCGCCCGGCTGGCGCGATTGCGTCGGCCGGCAAACCGGGTTGCCTCTGCCCCTGCGCCATGCTCCATGAATTCGGCGTGACAATCAACTGGGCCCGGTGCCAAAACTTAAGGCCCGCTAGCGCGGGGCACGGTCTTTGGCGCGCGTTTTGCCAGAAAATCTCGCAGCCGCTGCTTTGCGTCCGGATCGCTCTGGGCGATCGCCGCCATCAGAGCTTCCATGACGAGCCCGCTGGCGCGGTCCTGCTCGGCGTTGTGCGGCAGGACATGCATGGCGGCGAAATTGGTCATCGGCGCGTTACCGGCGATGCGCTCGGCAAGCTCGATCGCCTTTGCAAGCCCTGCACCCGCCTCGACGACGTATTGGGAAAATCCAAGCGGCCCGCCCTCGTCGGCCCCATAGGTGCGCCCGGTCAACATCATATCGAGGACTCGGGCGGCGCCGATCAGCCGCGGCAGGCGCACCGATCCGCCGCCGCCAAGGAAAATGCCGCGGCTGCCTTCCGGCAGCGCATAATAGGCCGAGCGCTCAGCGACCCGGATATGGCACGCGGCGGCGAGTTCGAGGCCGCCGCCCACCACCGCGCCATGGAGCACGGCCAGCACCGGCGCCCGGCCGAACTCGAGGCGCTCGAAGGCGCGATGCCAGGCTCGCGAATGCGCGATCCCAGCCGTGATGTCGCTCTCGGTGAGCTCGGAAAGATCGAGCCCGGCGCAGAAATGCTCGCCCTCGCCGTGGATGATGACGGCTTTGATGCGCTCGGACATCGCGGAGAAGAAATCCTCAATGCCCCGAATGGTGGCGTCGTCAAGCGCGTTGCGCTTGTGCGGGCGGGAAAGGCGCAGGATGCCAACGGCCTCGTGCCGCTCGAAACGAAGAGAAGGCGCAAGCGCGTTGGCAGCCTCAGGCTTGTTGTCGGACATCGGCAAAATAAAATCGCGACCGGACGAGATCCCTTGGCACCTGCGCGCAGCGGGGTCAAGGCCTGGCCATTTGACCCGCGCCATTGCGGCCCGTAAATAATCCACCAACGATCAGATCCGGAAGCGCCGATGTCCGAATTCATGTCCCTTGCCGAAGCCGTCGAGGCGAACCTGCGTGACGGCGACACGGTGGCGATGGAGGGCTTCACCCATCTCATCCCTCACGCGGCCGGGCACGAGGTCATCCGCCAAGCGCGGCGGCATCTCACGCTCATCCGCATGACGCCGGACCTGATCTACGATCAACTCATCGGCATGGGATGCGTGGACAAGGTGGTATTCGCCTGGTGCGGCAATCCCGGCATCGGCTCGCTGCATCGCATGCGCGACGCGATCGAGAGCGGCTGGCCGCAGCCGCTCGCCTGTGAAGAGCATTCCCATGCGGCGATGGCCAACGCCTACGAAGCGGGCGCGGCCGGCCTGCCGTTCGCGGTGTTCCGCGGTTATATCGGGGTCGACCTGCCCAAGGTGAACCCCAACATCCGCACCATCACTTGTCCGTATACGGGGGAAACACTCGCCACGGTGCCGGCGATCCGCCCGGATGTGGCGATCATCCATGCGCTTCGCGCCGACGGCGCCGGCAACGTGCTGTTGGAAGGCATTGTCGGCGTGCAGAAAGAGGCGGTGCTCGCCGCCAAGCGCTCGATCGTCACGGTCGAGGAAAGGGTCGAGGATTTCGGTGTCCGCAGCCCAAACGCCGTGATTCTGCCGTCCTGGACCATGACCGCGATCGTGGTGGCGCCCGGCGGCGCGCATCCATCATACGCGCACGGCTACTACAAGCGCGACAACGCCTATTACAGGAAGTGGGACGAGATTTCCCGCGACCGCGAGGGTTTTCTTGCCTGGATGAAAGCCAATGTGCTGGAGCGGGGACCGGAGGCGTTCGCGGCGCAGCGCAAGCGGCTCAGCCTGGCGACGGCAGGCGCCGTATGAGCGCCTACACCCCGACCGAGATGATGACGGTCGCGGCTGCGCGCGCCCTGAAGTCCTCAGACGTGTGCTTCGTCGGCATCGGCATGCCGTCGGCCGCCTGCAATCTGGCGCGCCTCACCCACGCGCCGGGCATTACGCTGATCTATGAGTCCGGCACCATCGCCACCAAACCCGCGATCCTGCCGCTCTCGATCGGCGACGGAGAACTGTGCGACACCGCGTTGACGACCGTGTCGGTGCCGGAGATGTTTCGCTACTGGCTCCAGGGCGGCCGCATCACGGTGGGTTTCCTGGGCGGTGCCCAGATCGATAGATATGCGAATCTCAACACCACGGTGGTCGGGCCTTACGACAAGCCCAAGGTGCGGCTGCCGGGCGGCGGCGGCGCGCCGGAGATCGCGATCGCTTGCGGGGAAATCTTCATCATCATGGCCCACAGCAGGCGCGGTTTCGTGGACAAGCTCGACTTCGTCACCTCGCTCGGCCAGGGCGAAGGCGGCGACCACCGGGCCCGCCTCGGGGTCAAGACCAAGGGCCCGACCAGGCTGATTACGGACCTCTGCGTGTTCGAGCCGGATCCGGTCACCAAGGAAATGACGGTGGTGTCGATTCACCCGCGTGTGACGCGCGAAGAGATCGACCGCAACACCGGCTGGCGGGTCAAATACGCCGCCGACGTCACGACGACGCGGGTCCCTTCCGCCGAGGAGCTGACGACGCTGCGCGAGCTTCATGCGCGCACCAAGCGGGCGCATGGCGATCAGCGGTGAGGACGCGGATGCGGCACGGCGCCCGTTGCGGCTTGACTCGCGGACAGCCCTCCCGGGCGAGCCGGGGAGGCAGGGCGGGGCGTATAGGAGGGTGATGTGCAGGCCCTCCGACGCAGCGCGCCCGCTGGGCGGGCGCCCTCGCCAAGCTGCGCAGCGGTGGCCGGCGTCGGGCCGGCGCGTCGACGGCGACACAACGAGCATCAGGAGATACGTCTGTGGCAATGAGCCCAGGTTACATTCCCTTCCACACCAATCCCGCCAAGCCGAAATTCAAGCTGCCGCCGGGGGCGGTCGATGCCCACTGCCACGTGTTCGGCCCGCAGGCGAAGTTTCCCTATGCGCGCGAGCGCAAATACACGCCGTGCGACGCTCCCAAGGAGAAGCTGTTCGCACTGCGGGACTTTCTCGGCCTCGACAAGAACGTCATCGTGCAGGCGAGCTGCCACAGCAAAGACAATTCCGCGATGATCGATGCGCTGCAGTCCTCCGAGAACCGCGCCAAGGGGGTCGCCTTCGTGGGCGAGGAGGTCACCGACGCGCAGCTGAAAGCCATGGACGCCGCCGGCGTGCGGGGCGTGCGCTTCAACTTCGTGCGTCGTCTGGTGGACGTCACGCCACGCGACACGCTGGAGCGCATCGCCGCACGGGTCGCACGGCTCGGCTGGCACATCGTCGTCTATTTCGAGATGCCCGACCTGCCGGATTTCGAAGCGTTCTTCACGGCGCTGCCGACCACGGTCGTGGTCGACCACATGGGAACCCCGACGGTCGCCAAGGGCGTCGACGACGCGGAAAACCAGCGGTTCATCCGCATGCTGGACAAGCACAAGAACATTTGGACCAAAGTGACCTGTCCGGAGCGCATGACGCTTGCGGGCCCGCCCTATGACGACGTGGTGCCGTTCGGCCGCAGGCTGGTCACACTCTTTCCTGACCGGGTCCTGTGGGGCACCGACTGGCCTCATCCCAACATGAAGAAGGAAGCGCCGGACGACGGCGTCCTGGTGGATTACATCCCCAAAATCGCGCCGAGCGCCGCCGAGCAGAAGGCGCTGCTGATCGACAATCCGATGCGGTTGTATTGGGCCTAGGGGTCGAGGTCGCGGTTAAGCGCACGTCAGGTTGAGGCTCGAGACCCCCACTGAAGCGGGGGCTCCCCCATGATCGTGAGGTTCCTTATTGCCGGAGACCACGAGTATCCGCAACATCAGGCGTTGACAGCAAGCGGGCATGGTTTGACCCGCGTTGATCACACACGAAGCGATGCTTCTTTGGCGATCCGATTTGACCACATTGATTTCAGCGGCCGTCGTAGGACCAATGCGGCCTGTCGGCATCGACATTGCGCAGGTGGTAGACGCCATACGTCGCCCCGACCTCAATAAGCTGGCGGTTGGTCCCGTCGCGGGGGAGCGTCTCGATGCGAATGGTGTTGCCGCTGGCATTCACGATGTCCAGGTTGCCGTGCCAGGAGATCTCCATGTCGATGGCTTGCCCGCGAACGTGGTTGGAATCCAGAGCGGGTGCGACCCGCAAGCCAGCGATCGAAAACCCATTCACCATCTCGTGGGCGGCGCGCCAGCTCGCCGCAAGGTCGGGATTTCCTTTGGCATCGCGATGGACCCACTCGATATCGACCGGGTCTCGCTGATTGCCAACCGGCTGGTAGGCTGGAACGTCGGCAGGGTTGATCTTGCTCCGGCTGATGAGCCAACAATAGTGCATCAGGTAGGCGCGCTGTGGCGGGCGATAGGTAGAATTGATCTTGTAGTGCGGATGGGCGTCGTGCACGCCGGCACCGGCTCGCCCTGCTGCCGCCAGGCCATGGGCCCGTGCCGCGGCGTTCGGTGCCGCGGGTCTGGCAGTGACCATGTTCGGCAGCCCGGCGCGCGCGGAGGAAATGGCGTCAAGAAATCTCCGGACACAGTGTTGGAAGCTCGGCTCCAGGTCGTCGATGGAGCGGCTGGCGGGAAACCGAGTTGTCCAGAAGACGCCGCTCAGTGGCATCGTTGCCCGTCCGCGCCATCTCGGGTGCGAACAACGCTACCAGCCGATCCGCATGCCGAGTCGGCCCCCGGCCGCCAACAGGTCGCGTCCTCCGCGCACGTCGCCCTGAGCGAAGACACTGGTTCCATTTGGCAAGTCGAGGTTGGCCGTTACAATTCCCTCGCCGCGTACTTTACCGGCATCTTCTGGCAGCGAGGTCGGAGCGAGCCCATTGTCGATAACAAATCCGTTGATCATGACGTCGCTGTAAGCCAGGCCCGTGACCGTTGTTGACACGATCATGTTGTTCCACGGAAAGGTGATGCCCGTCCGCAGGCCGCCTTGGACGCGCCAATCGAAGCCGTTTGCTAATAACAGGTTGGCGGCATTGCCGCCATATTGGGTAGAACTGTATTGGACGCCGACGGTCGGCTCCCACCAACCGGGGCCGAGAGTGAACCGGTAATTGAAGTTGTCGGCAAGGGTATAGACGGTCATGGCGGTCGAGTTCGAAGTTCCGCCTCCGGGAAACGATTGATCCTGGTTCAACCCAAAAAGATCAGCTTTGAAGATCGATTCGTTCCAGAATGGCCCGCTGAAATATTTCACGTATCCTCCGACGGAGGTTCCGCTTATTTGTGTCCGTGTATTAAGCACGTCTCCGGGAAATGCCAGTTTAGCCGACGAGTAGCCGGCCATAAATCCCAGCATCATGCTGTCGGTGCCTCTGCCCATTCCCGGAAATGTGAGATCGAACCCTCCGAGCGCGCCGCCGGTCGCCGTTCTGCGGGTAACGTCGGCGCCGCTATTGGGAGCCACGTTCTGGTGAACTTCATAATCGCCAAAGCCGTAGGCCCAGCCGCTGTAGGTGACGGCCGGTGGCGGCGGAACCGGCGCCTTGGTGACGCTGCCTTGGGCTTGCGGCCGGCGGCGCCGCTGGCATTTTTTGTCATTCTGGGACTGCTCGCGGGTGCCATCCGTGCAATCGTCATCCGCCTGACCGCGCGCTCCAACGGCCCGCTGGGTCTCGTCATCAAGCGATTGCGACACTGACGCTGTGGAGATTCCTGAATTGCCGGAAGATGAATTTCCGGCAGAGGAGCCTGCGCCGCCGGAGCTTGTGAGATTCGAGAGGGTCGTGCCGGCCGGGGCATTGGCGGTAGACGTGCCGCCGCCTGATGCCGATCCGCCTCCCGTGCCGGCACCGCCCGAATCACCGCCCGCGCTGGTACCGCCCGCGCTGGTACCGCCCGATCCACCGCCGGCACCACTATTTGTACCACTCGTCGTCGGCGGAGAGGGAGTTACCGGCGTCGGTGGAGAGGGAGTGAGAGGCGATCCGCGGTCGACTTGGGTTTTCGCCACCGGCACGCGCACCAAGCTGACGCCGGCAGATAATACCGGTTGGGCGGACACAATCACGCCAAACAGCGCAAAGAGAGCCCGAGCCCCGCCTCGACAATCCCTCATTATAAGCCCCGCATCTTATAATGCCGCTCCACGTAGACCGGACGCTTTAATGCAATAGCAGCTCGCAAAAGTTAAGTCTGTCGCGGCGCAGCAACACTCGCCAAATTTTCATGTCCTGGCCTTGACAAATTTAACAGATCGCCGTCTCGCCAACACCCCAGTTGTGCCTCCAATTCGCCGTTTGTTTGTTGCAATGGGGGAAATTGGCTGAGGGGGGCCATAGAAGCATGACTTGCTGGCCGGTACGTGCGACACTTGCTCTTTGCCTTTGCGCTCTCGCGTTCGTCCCGGTTCTGGGCAAGGTAGCCGTAGCGGCGCAAGCACCTGCGGTCCGCGAAGCTGACTCCGCGCTCTGTGACGACCCTGCAAAAAATCCTGATGAGGCCATCAAGGCCTGCACGCGCCTGCTTGCCGCTGCGCGCGGCGGCGCGGGTTCGGTTGGTATGTATGTCAACCGCGGCGTCGGCTGGTATTGGCGACAAGCTTTCGACAGCGCAATAGCCGATTTCAACGAGGCGCTTCGGCGAGACCCCAACAACGCTGCCGCCTACCATAACCGGGGACGCGCCTGGCTGAGCAAAATGGATTTTGATCGCGCGATCGCCGATTTCAGCCAGACGATCGACCTCGACCCCAAAGACCTCGATGCCTATGCGGATCGCGCATTAAGTCTCTATAACAAATCCGAATACTCGCGTGCAATCTCCGATCTTGACCATGTGGTGCAAGCAAATCCAGGCTCTTCGCGGGCCCACCTCGTGCGCGCCCTTTGCCTGGAAGCGTTGTATCAATTCGATCGCGCGCTGCCGGACCTCGATGAAGTGATTCGGCTGGAGCCCGACAAAACGGAAGGATACGAATACCGCGCTCACGTATTCAGGCAAAAGGGCGATTTCGATCGCGCGATGGCCGATCTTGATGCCATGATCAGCCGGGAGCCCAAAAACTGGCGAGGCTACAGTGCCCGCGGCGATGCGTGGCTGCTCAAAGGTGACCTCGAGCGCGCTCTTGGCGACCTTGATCAGGCCATTGCCCTCAGCCCAAAGGAACCTTACGCCTACAACATTCGCGCTCAGATATGGAAGGGCAAGGGCAATCTTGACAAGGCGCTGGCAGATTACGACGAGGCCATATTGCTCGACCCCAATTATGCGCTGGCCTATTCCAATCGCAGCGAAATCTGGCGATTGAAGCGAGATCTGGGCCGTTCGCTCCGGGATGCCAGCAAGGCAATCAGTCTGAACCCCAAGGAAGCGCAATTCCTCGACTCGCGCGGAGATACGTGGCGGTCCAAGGGTGAATGGGACAAGGCGCTTGCCGATTACGATCGGGCCCTGCAGCTTGATCCCAATGACGTACCGGGCTATGTCGGCAGGGGCTTGGTCCTGGAAAAGAAGGGGGACGCTGCAAGCGCCCGACGGGACTTCGAAACCGCGCTAACATTTCCAGCGACCGTTGATGCGTCCCGCGCCGTCCCGGCGCAACAGACGGCCCGCATACATCGGGCAGGCCTCGAAACCGAGTCAACTGCCGTGGAGACGGCCAAAACCAGCCTACAGACCGAAACCGAACGGCTGAAGGCCGAACAGGAGCGCGTCAAGGCCGAGGCGGAGAGGCTCAAGAACGAGGAGGCGCGCATCAAGGCGGAGGGCGAAGCCCTCAGACAGGCGATTGAGACCGCCAAGCCATCCACTCAAGATCCTCTAAGGAAGGCGAAACCTGGTGTGCAAATAGCGCCGGCCCAGGAACACCGTGTTGCGCTGGTGATGGGGAACTCGGATTACCGAAACGTACAGTATCTTCCCAATCCCGCCAACGACGCACAGGCGGTCGCCGAAGCATTGCGCGCGGCCGGGTTTGAATCAGTAGATCTCCTGTTGAATTCGACTCGGGAGAAAATGCTGGACGAGCTTCGCGTGTTCGCGACGCGCGTTGAAAAGGCCGATTGGGGGGTGGTCTACTACACAGGTCACGGCATTGAGCAGCAAGGAGCGAACTACCTCATTCCCGTCGAGGCAAGAATTGCAAGCGACCGGGACATCCAGTTTGAGTCGGTTGCGCTTGACCAGGTGCTGGCGGCGGTTGAGGGGGCACGAAAGTTGCGCCTTGTCATACTTGACGCCTGCCGGGACAATCCTTTTCTGAACCAAATGCGCTTGACCGTCGCGACCCGGCAGATCGCTCGCGGATTAACCCGTGTAGAGCCCGAGAGCGGTACTCTCGTTGTTTACGCGGCTAAGCATGGTCAGATCGCCCTGGACGGGCGGGGGGAGCACAGCCCTTTCACCGCTGCATTCTTAAAATGGGTATCAACACCAGGCGTCGAGGTGAATAAACTGTTTCGGTTGGTTCGCGACGATGTATTGGAGGCGACGTCAGGCGTCCAGGAGCCATTTGCATACGGCTCACTGTCAGGATACGAGGACTACTTCTTCGTTGACAAGAAATAGCAGTTTACGACTGGTTGAACGTGGGGTTTACGACCGTTCGCCGCCAGGTTCTCCTCTCTTTCCCCCCTCCCATCGAATTCGACCGCTTGCAAGTGATTAGAAACGCTCAATTGGATCTTGGGCAGGTTAAGCCGCGTGTGGGTTGATGATGGCGCGAAGTCCGGTTTGCCGGCGATGAGCAAGCGTGGTGAATCGGCGGGCCTTTCGTTTGCAGCGGTAGGGTAATTGTCCGTCAAGTTTTGTTGTCCTCGCCTCGCTCCCGATTGCATGGTCGACTGCGCCGGTGCGTCCTCCAAAGCCCGCATCGTCCGCACGGAAAGGCCGGTTAATTGGGACGCGCCGCGGACGCTGGCAGCGAGCCCAAGGCGCCGCGCCCGTGCGAAACCCATCGATCCATCGTGTGAAGTGATGCGATGGTCAGATATTGAGAGCGGCCGGCTGCGGAGCATGCGGCACATCAGTCTTTTCCTGCCAGTCTTGCGCTGTTTTGGACTTCGGCGGCGCCGGCGGCATCGAGCGTGTGACCAAACAGATCTTGGTGGTCACGTTTATGGCGGCGGCGAATGGTGGCGCGCAGCGCCAACAGCTCCGCTGCGCAGTTGGTCCGGGTGATCGAATTTCACTCCATCGATTGCACGGGCAAGCCGCCACCGAAGCCATGACCTGCCGTCCGCCTGCTTGAGCGCAAACCGGTAACTGCTTCGAGGTTGGCGAACTCGCCCGCCAATGCTTGCGGGAGTGGTACCGGACGATGCGCGCAATGCTTCTTCGCGCTCGCGGTTGACCCTCATCAGCAAGCGCGGCGCGCTTCCTGGTCTGCGGCCGTAACAATGCGCTGCCGCCCTGGCGGCCCGCCGGCCGTGCGTGAAGGACGACGTTGTGACGGGAACTGTTCGATCTTGAGCGTCGGCCCGTCCCGACGGGCGGTCGACGAAATTCAGGACCGCTCTCGAAAGCATAGATGGTCCGCCATTGCAAACGAACTCAAGCCGATATTAAGTGGGGCGATGTCCTTGTGCCATGGAGGGACGCCGATGACGGCGGCTAAGGCAAACGCCAAACAAAAGGAATACGACGACATTCCCGGCACGTTCGTGTTCGATGCCGAGCGGTCGCGCCAGGGCTATCATCTCAACATGTTCTGCATGTCGCTGATGAAGGCGGAGAACCGCAAGGCGTTCAAAGACAACGAGGCCTCCTATCTCGATCGCTTCGCATTGACGCCGGAGCAGCGCGAAGCCATCCTCACGCGAAACTACAACCGGATGCTGGAGCTGGGCGGTAACATCTATTTCACCGCCAAGCTCGGGGCGACCGACGGCCATTCGTTCCAGCACATCGCGGCAATCATGACGGGCTCGACCCAGGAAGACTACGCCAAGATGATGCTGGCCGGCGGCCGCTCGGTCGAAGGCAACCGCAGCAGATCGGGGCGCGACGCCGCTGCCAAACCGGCGCCTCGCAGGGCGGGAGCGAAGTCCGCCGCCAAGAGGGGCGGCAAATCGTCTTCCCGGCCGGCTGCCAAGCACGGCAAAAAGGCAGGATCGAAACGTGGCTAGAATCATCGCGGGCGTCACCTCGTCGCACGTGCCGGCCATCGGCGCTGCGATCGATCTCAAAAAGACCGAGGAGCCCTACTGGCGGCGGGTGTTTTCGGGATTCGATAAATCCAAGGCGTGGATGGCGAACGCCAGGCCGGACGTGGTGATTGCAGTCTATAACGATCACGCGTCGGCGTTCTCGGTCGAGCTGATCCCCACTTTCGCGCTGGGCTGCGCGGCGGAATTTCCGCCGGCCGACGAAGGATGGGGGCCTCGCCCGGTGCCGGTGGTCAAGGGTCATCCGGAGCTCGCGTCCCACATTGCCCAGTCCGTCATCCTCGATGAATTCGACCTCACCGTCGTCAACAAGATGGAGGTCGACCACGGCCTCACCGTGCCGCTCAACCTGATGTTCGGGTCGCCGCCGCAATGGCCGTGCCCGGTCATTCCGCTCGCCGTCAACGTGGTGATGTATCCGCCGCCCACCGGGCACCGCTGTTACATGCTGGGCCGCGCGATCCGCAGGGCGGTGCAGTCCTATCCGCAGGACCTGCGGGTGGTGGTGATGGGAACCGGCGGCATGTCGCACCAGATCTCCGGGCCGCGAGCGGGGCTGATCAACAGCAAGTTCGACAAGGCCTACCTCGACGGCCTGGTGCGAGACCCCAAGAAGCTCGCGCGCATTTCCCACCTCGAATATATGCGCGAGGCCGGGGCCGAGGGCATTGAGATGGTGATGTGGCTGATCATGCGCGGGGCGCTCGACGATAAGGTGAGGGAGGTATATCGCTTCTACACGGTGCCGGCCTCCAATACGGCTGTCGGCCATATCATCCTGGAGAATATCGAGCGCAAGCCAAAAAGGCGGCGCCCCGCGTCACTCGGCGGCGCTGCCGCCGGCAAGCGCGCTGCGGCGCATGGGATCAGGCAGGTCGCGGTGAGGAGCAAGCGATGAGGATTTGTGTAGCCGGGCAGGGAGCGTTCGGTCAGAAGCATCTCGACGCCCTCAAGCGTATTGCCGGTGTCGAAGTGGTGTCGTTGATCGGCGGCAATCAGGATGCGACCGCGGAGGTGGCGAAGAAATACGCCATCCCGCATTGGGGCGGCGACCTCAGCGAGGGGATCGGGCGCGCCGACGCCGTTATTCTTGCCACGCCGACCCAGATGCATCGCCGCCAAGGCGAGCAGGTCATGCGCGCCGGCAAGCATGTGCTGATCGAAATCCCGATCGCCGACAGCGTCGCGGACTCAGAAGCGCTGGCGAAAATCCAACAGGAGACCGGTGTCGTCGCCATGGCGGGACATGTGCGCCGCTTCAACCCCAGTCACCAATGGGTGCACCGGCGCATCGAAAAAGGCGAGCTCAAAATCCAGCAGATGGACGTGCAGACCTACTTCTTCCGCCGTTCCAACATGAACGCTGCCGGCAAGCCGCGCAGCTGGACGGACCATCTGCTTTGGCATCATGCGGCCCACACGGTCGACCTGTTCCAATACCAGACAGGCGAGACCGTCTCGGAGTGCTTTGCGGTGCAGGGGCCGCGCCACCCGCAGCTCAGGATCGCCATGGACATGGG
>JASHRR010001292.1 GCA_030037185.1 Xanthobacteraceae bacterium
CCGCTTCCAGCCCGGTTAAGCCAGCGCCGATCACGACTGCGGTGAATTGACCGCGTGTGGCAGGTCGGCCGGCCAGCGCTTCGATGTGTTGCGCGAGGCGAGACGCGGCCGCGTAGGTGTCGACGTCGAAAGCGCGCGCAGCGAGACCCGGTATTGATGGCCGCACGACCTCGCTGCCCAAGGCCATGACGAGTCGATCATAGGTTAGGGCGCGCACCCCCTCAACCGCTCGGACCAGGACCCGACGGCCGGCGGGCTCGATGTCGAAAACCTCGCCGTTCACGACATGGGCGCCGATCGGCGAGAGGACATCGCAGAGTGGGATGCAAACCTCGCGCAAGTCGGCTTCGTAATTGCGCACACGAATGTTGTGATATGTCGTCCGATCGACAAGCGTAATCTCAGCTTCGGTTTCGGCCTTTTGCTCGGAGAGCTGCCGGACCGCGCCGATGGCGCTCCAAAGGCCTGCGAAACCACCACCCAGAACGAGAATATGTTTCTTCACGGCTTTGCTATTCTGCTTAAACCAAACATCTTGTTCCTGACTCAACGCTTTCGGATGATCGATGGTCACAGAGACTCATCAGCACGAAGGTGATGGGCGGGCGGCGCCACAGCGATGAACAGTGAAGCGGTGGACCTACCGATCGCCTCGACGAGCGCGACAAACGCGTACTCTGCAAATGGACCGGGTAGATAAGGCGCGGCAACCGCCGCGAACTGCTGGGAAACCCCGGGTCAGTTCGCGACGAACGCCTTGACTTCGCCGGCGGCCGCTTGCCTGGCTGGTAGCACGTGGTCCATCACCAGACCCTTTCACCTCAAGGAGCCAGGATCGGCGGGTCCGCACATTAGGAGGAGACGGCATTTTTTTGGCGCGACCGACCACTCCAGTGACCGGTCACTGGACTCGCAGATGGAGGAGACGAAAAAAGCCCCGTTCTCTTCACCGGGGCCGTTCCATAATCTGCTGGGCAGCGCGTCGCCGCCGCTCAATCGCCGATGCTGTTTTCCGCGACCTCCAGCACGCCTGCTATTGGCCCGACACCGCGACGGTGTCGTGGCAAATGTCCGTCGGTGAGGGTAAAGCTGGCGTGCGGCTCGACCGAAGCGAACGGCCGAATCTGACCCGAAGCCGACCCTTGCGGCGGCTTGATAATACTGCCGAAGTGCAACGACCACGCCCGGTCCAGGATGCTTCATCCACCTCGGTCCCGCCTCATTACCCGATCGAAAGTGGAATGCGTATAGCCGGGCCGGTATCTTGCGACGTTCGTGCTCATTGCGATGCCAGCCGAGCCCGAGGAGCCAGAGAAGATCGAGCAACGTTTTTCGCTCGCTGTCCACTGACGGGTCCCGTCACCGAGAAGTGTGCGCCGACGTGCCGCTGCCGCAGAAATCGATGTTCCGGGCCCGCTCGGCGACCTTCCACTTATCCCAAGCGTTTAAGGCGGGAAGGCTCATGGGCCCACGGTTTAGGAGTGCATCGGCATGTTCAGCAGATATCTATCTCGCGCAGGCCCCTTCATTGCCGTCACCTTGGCCGCGGTCGGTGGGCTGATTTTCGATGCCATGACCCCGGAAATAATCTCGACCACGCTTTTTTATGTGAGCGCGGTCCTCGCCAGCTACTGGTTTCCGCAACCGAAGGCCCCGCTTGCGCTCTTACTACTCGCGGTACCGCTAATCATCATTGGACATTGGATAGCGATCCCCAACAAGGCACCGGATTGGGAGTCTTGGTTGAATCGGGGTCTATCCATCGGCACTGTTTCGCTGGCGGCGGTTTTCGTGTGGTACATCCGTGTCCTTGAGCAAAAACTGCAGGCGAGCAAAGATTGTCTGCAGTTTGCCCTCGATGCAGCCCGACTCGGCTGGTGGCAGTACGATCCGCGCCGCGGCGTGGCTTCCGGCGATACACGCTTTAAGGAAATTTTTGACGTTATTTCCGGCGAAGTGCCGAGCGAGGACATCAAGGAGTTGGTGCATCCGGATGACGCTGAAAGGTATTGGGCGGACCGCCGAGAGGCCCTCGATCCCGCCGATCCGAAGAGCTCCGCGCATCAGTACCGGGTTCGGCCTCGAGACGGTAAGCCTCGCTGGGTAGAGGTGCGTTGGCTTGCCCATTTCGAGGGCGCCGGGAGTCGCGAGCGGGTCGCAAGCGCTTTCGCCACCGTCCAGGACATCACCGAACGCAAGCACCACGAGGAATTGCTGCAGCGCCAAGCCGACCTTCTGGACCAGTCGCACGATGCGATTTTGACATTGCAGACTGGCGGCCGCGGCATCGTTTACTGGAGTCGTGGGGCCGAGAGACTATACGGCTATACGGCTGCCGAAGCGGAGGGACGCAGAACCCACGAGTTGCTCCAAACTCGCGCCCCCATCCCTATCGAGGACATCGACGCGCAGATTGTCCATCAGGGGAGGTGGTACGGCGAACTCATCCATACCACGCGCGACGGACGGAATATCGTGGTCGAGAGCCGCATTGTCCGGGTGTCGTACGACGGCGAGACATTTGCGCTTGAGACGAACCGCGACATCACCTCACGCAAGCGAGCCGAAGAGGAATTACGCAAGAGCGAGGAGCGGTTCAGAACCTCAATTCTCCACTCGCCGGTGCCTACCATCTTGTTCGACGATCGGGAACAAATGCTTGCCATCAGCCAAAGTTGGCTCAAGGCAGCAGGAGGCCTTCCGGCAGCGGAACTCGAGCGAATAGAGGATTGGACAAAAAGTGCCTACGGTGAGCGCTCGGGCGAGGTACTGGAGTTGATTCGGGAGATTATTGCAGCGGAACCAGAGGCGCGGACGGATGAACAGGTTCTCACTCTCGATGGCGACAAGCGCATTTGGAATTTTGTCACCTCCGGCTTGGGAACGCTGTCAAACGGGCGGCGTCTCTTCATTTCTGTGGCCCAGGATGTAACGGATCGGAGAGCTTATGAGGATCGGATTGAGCTGCTGGTGCGTGAAGGGCAGCATCGCACCAAGAACATTCTCGGCCTCGTGCAGGTGATCGCCCGCCAGACCGCAGCTGGAAATCCCGAAGACTTTCTTAGGCGATTCACTGAGCGCGTCCAGGCACTGGCGGCTAACCAGAACCTGCTGAGTCAGAACCAGCAACAGGGAGCGGATTTGGAGGACCTGGTACGCACCCAGCTCGCGCATTTTTCGGATTTTGTTGGGTCTCGGGTTACAGTGCACGGCCCGAAGGTGCATCTGAATGCGGTTGCCAGCCAGGCCATTGGCCTCGCACTCCACGAACTTGCGACAAATGCGAGCAAATACGGCGCGCTCTCGACCGATAGCGGGCGTGTTGACGTGGACTGGCGGACTGATGCCCATAGTTTCGCGATAAGCTGGACCGAGCGCGGCGGGCCGCCCGTTCGGCCACCCGACCGTCGGGGCTTCGGCAGCACCGTCACCGAGCAGATGGCGAAGCGCGCTGTCGGCGGTGAGGTTGAGGTTGATTACGCTCCCTCAGGTTTCGGGTGGCACTTGACCTGCCCAGCAGCGAATGCACTTGAGGCAACGGGGGACATTCACAAGAGTTGACGGAAACAGCGCT
>JASHRR010001293.1 GCA_030037185.1 Xanthobacteraceae bacterium
TTGCGCCATGACATTTGGTGCCCCACCGCAAGGATCCGGTCAGTCGGGATGCCGAGAGATCGGGGCGCCACAACGCGCAATTCGCTCGCTTCTCCAGCCGCCAATCCAATCGAGCAATTCTATCGCGATCCGAGCGGTATGTGAACCGGGTCAACAGCAAGGCATGCTTTGCAGCGAAACGGCTCGGGCTCGAAGCATGGCAAAGTTGACTTGACCGGCAAACTGCCACCAACGCCAAGATTTCCTCTGATCAACAAAGTCGGGCGGAGCCTGCCATAGGCCCGCTGGGCGCGCCGGGACGATTGGCGGTTTGTCACCGTATCTCAGTTTGGAATTGCCGCGCGATCGCCCCCAAAATCGCTAGCGCATCAGCCGTTCCGTCCGCCTCCCCCTTGTCAAAGTCTTGCCCGGTCTGCCCCATGCAGTTGGTGACATGTGCGAGACACAGCACGCGGGCCTTGTTGACCCTGGCGAAGGTATAGAGGGCGGCCGCTTCCATTTCGACCGCAAGGATTCCTCGCCGTTTCGCGGCCTCTATCGCCCCAGAGGTCTCGCGAAACGGCGCGTCCGTCGTCCAAGTTGGTCTCACGATTGCCCCCTCCTGACCGCGTCGGGGGCGACTGAAATTAATTCGGATAGCCTCGGCGTAATCGGACGGCTCAGCGTAGTAGTAGTTCGTGCCCTCCTCGCGCAGAGCGCCGGTCGATTATCACAAAGTACGGGGTTGGTCCGGCCGGTACCATCTGGCCGGCTGAGCTCAGGCTCAGCAGCAACGAACACCTGCTGGCCAAGAGCTCCTCAGCTATCAGGACGGCGAACGGCGCACCGAGCGGCATCCGACGATGCCTACGACCAGCCAAGTCGAACACATCAAGTCGTGGGTGGTAGCATGGCCATCCCTTGAAGGGCTTTGATCGGTTTTCCTTTCTTAGCCGCCGCACAATGGCACCGTCGGGCTCGAGGGTGCAGACGGCCGGACAGGTCAGCCTCCGGCGGCCGCTTTTGTTGCCGCTCCTCTCGCAGGAGCGCGGCAGGGCGAAAGGTCGAGGGTGAAGATCGATGCTTGTTTTTGAGAAGAGGGGGCACGTTCAGGTGCGCTTGAGGGCCGTTGCGGCGGCGATCCTCCAGGAGGTGACGCCCATAACGTCGAGCGCACGCTCTGCCGAGAGCTGTCGGTGCCCGCGGCTTCGGCGGCGCCCTCAAGCGATCACGAACCCTAGGGCCTGCCGGGCCAGAGTAGTCCAATCCGGGCAAGGAGCTACGAGAGAAAATAGTATGGCTTGAGCCGAGCTCCGGCCATGCTGAATTCTGGGCAAGTCTTGCCGGCCGCGCTCAATCCACCCGAGGAGGATCCGCGCGCCGACTGGATTGGGTGTGGAGCAAATTCCTTAACATATGGTTAATATGACAAAATATGGTTAACAGGAGAAAATGAAAATGCAAAAGCAGGCCTCCCCCGAATGCTTTAAATAATTGAATTCCGATCGATTTCCAAAGTCTTGAGAAAAGCCGTGCGCGCCTTTTGTTGAACCGTCGCCAACTCGCCGGATCCCGCTCGACCCGCCAAGTCGCGTTGCTGACTCGTAGTTCGCCTCAATGCGGCCGTCGAATGACCTACTTTCGTCGCTTATTCTTCGTCTCAACGCCCGCAAAAATGCGGGCACAGGAGAGGCCGTCATGAAGAAATTTGCGATCATCGGCGCACTTACGCCGCCTCGGACCGACGTTGTGGCGATCGTCTGCGGAACTTTGTGTTCAGTTGCGGCTGCCCTACCGGCACAGAGTGCCGATCTTTCTGCGTATCCTTATGAATACTCGGCATATGGGACTGGCTACGGCGGCTACGGCGGATATTACCACGGCTGCAGCTCGTGCGGCTGCCGCCCGTGCTGCAACTCGTGCGGCCACAGGCCATTCATACAGCCCGGGCCGGTGGTTGAGCGGCATTGGGACTACTGGGAACGCCGCTACCCGGCGCCATATGCTAATCACTATCCCAACTATTATCCCAGTGGCTACGCAGGTTATCCTTATTATCCCAGTAGTTATGCCGGTTACCCCTCCTATCCTTATCCCAATGATTACGCCTATAGCAGCGGACCGCGACCGCGTCTTGGCTTCGGAGGCATTCAGTATCCGCCGGCGCCAATCTCATATGAACGCGAAGCGCCGCCACCCCCATACGAATATCAGGCAGCGGCGCCGTACGATTATCGGGCAGCAACGCCAGCGGCATACGACTATCAGGGGGCGGCGCGACCAGGCTACGACTATGTTCCGTCACCGCGACCGCCCGCAGGTATAGGCGGCGCCTATTCCAATGCCAGCTACCTCGAGTAAGGATAAATGAAGAGTTTGCTCGATAATGGGCCTGGGTCGGAAGGCGAACGCAGCGGCGCCGTTTGCTTGACAAGAAGCTGATGTTGCACTCCGGCTCAATCGTCAAGGGCTCGTGCGCAGGCGCGGGCTCTTAACGCATCGTTGCGTCCCTCACCGGTGTCCCGCCAGCATAACGTAGGCGGCGACCAGGAACCAAAACGCATAGTCACTTACGAAAGGGATGTAGACGAACACCGCAACGACTGCCAGCCCCGCCACAATCAGGGAAATGACATGGACGCTAAAAATGTTGAACATCGCGGATGACCCTACGCCCTATGTCCGGCTAGCATAATGCAGCCACCGACCATGCACCAAAACGCGTTGTCACTCGCGCAAGGAATATAGACGAATATCCCAAGGACTGCGAGCCCCGCGACAGTGGGCGAAGTGACGTGTGCGTTGAAAATGGTGAACATTGATCCCCTTCATGCCCGCGGGCCGCGCGCGCGATTCAACTGCGCCGGCGCTCCTAATCCCTGCCTCGACCGCATCGGATGAATCGTCCCCGCACCCGACGATCGGCGCGGTGCTAGAGGCTCCGCTGATTCGGGCGTTTTTGCGGTGCCGGCAAGGCCGGCGCAATTGTCTTCACAATTCGCTGCGGTTTGCCGACCGCCGAGCCGTGTAGGTCATGGGTCACCTCGGACTCTGGCCGCTCGCCGGGCGAGCTTCGGGGCAACCAGCGGCATTTCGCAGCTGCTAAGGGCCTTGACACCAATTCCTGGGTTGTCCACAGCGTCCTAACTTAAGGAAGGGGCAACCGATGATAGTAACAGAACGGCAAGCCAAACGGTCAATGTGGTGCCCGATGGCGCGCGTCAGATGGATGAACGTGTGGCAGGCCAGCAATCGCTCCAATCCGGGGCGGTGGAATCGGGTGAAAAACGCACTGTTCAGGACTTTTTTCCCGCGCCTCCATTGGTTGGCTCGCGCGAAGTTCTTCAGATGTTTCGGCTCGGGATGCATGATGTGGAGGTGGGCCGATCGGGATGCGAAGACGGGATTTTGCGGGCTGGCCGGCAACCCGCTGCAGAACTTGTTTTCCGACTAGCTTTCCGGCCGGGTGCGGCCGGTCAGGCCCCACTTGATTTTCATATTCCGCCGCAAACCGACCGGTGCGAGATGGATCGGGATTGCCGGCGACGGTTGTTGTGGCGCGTAAAACCGCTTTCCGCAATGACCTGACCGGCACCGCCGCGGCGTTGAGAGAAATGCGAGTACGACTGCCGGCCACGCCGGCGCAGCTTTCAGTTTCGAAGGCTTACAGAGATCGCAGAACAGGTCGCTGAGACACTCAGCCGCCAGGGTCCCTGGCGCGCCGGCGGTACGTTGGCCAGCTGTAATTGACCGGATCCTCACTCTTCACTACCCGCTTGTCTCTCACTGCGGACCAGCGAAACTCAAGGTCGCGCGCATATGCCAATGCGTCGCGCGCGCTTTCAAAGCGCAACGGATCACTCTCCCATTCGCCCGAATCGTCGACGACCACCTCGATCTTCCAGGACATGCCAGCCTCCCCAGCCTCTCCATTGCGACGGATCGCCTCCTGCGCGGCAATTGCACGATTGAGGCGTCCGAACGGATTGACCCCGATCGAACCGCAGTGATGTGCCTGTCCCATTTGCCTAATCGCTCCGCTCATATCATCCCGACCGCAGCGCGGATGCTCGCGCCAGCGCCGCGCCATGAAAGCCAGCCCCGAAAGATCGGATTGCAAAAGATAATCGCCGGCCCGCTCAGCCGACCCGGTCAGTATTATCAAACACCGACGCTGGACCTCGTTTTTTTAAGCTTATGATAACCTGCTGGGCTCGCAATAAGTATTTTTCGACAACCTCAAGTAACGTTACTTATCGAAAATTTATATCCGCAGTCTTTCCACTTTGACGATCATCATTACTCTCGCATGACAATATTCGTTTATTAACGCGCCCGCTAACCGGGTAGCATCGAGAGCGATCCGAAAGATCGGCGCTTCGCATCAATGATTGTATGTACGCGGAATTTCCGAAGCTTTTTAGCATTGCGATAAACATTTGCCATTATGGTTAATATGTCTCAAGATAAAGATATTTCTATATTTTTTAGAATCGATGGAAATCCGTTAACTATAATCAAGGCGATGCT
>JASHRR010001294.1 GCA_030037185.1 Xanthobacteraceae bacterium
GACGATGCCACCCATGAGTAAGATGGGAATGAACACCGCGACCAGCGAAATGCTCATCGACACAACTGTGAAGCCGACCTCGGCGGCGCCTTTGATCGCGGCCTGGACCCGCGACATGCCGGCCTCGATGTGCCGCGAGATGTTCTCGAGCACGACGATCGCATCATCAACCACGAAGCCGGTCGCGATTGTCAGCGCCATCAGGGACAGATTGTCGATGCTATAGTCGAGGAGATACATCACGCCGAATGTGCCGATCAGGGATACCGGCACCACCACGCTGGGCACGAGCGTCGCCCGGCCGCTCCGCAGGAACAGAAACACGACGAGGACAACGAGGCCGACCGCGATCACCAGCGTCTGCTGCACCTCTTTGAGCGAGGAGCGGATGGTCACCGAGCGGTCAACCGCGGGGGTGATGTCGATTGCAGGCGATATCGCGGCGCGCAGTTCGGGCAGCGCTGCCATAACGCGATCCACCGTCTCGACGATATTGGCGCCGGGTTGCCGGTAAATGATAACGAGAACTGAAGGCTTGCCGTTGGCAAGGCCTGCATTGCGCAAATCCTCGACCGAATCGACAACCTGGCCGACGTCGGAAAGGCGGACCGCGGCGCCGTTTCGATAAGCAATGATCAGAGGACGATATTGAGCAGCAACAGTCGCCTGGTCGTTGTCGTAGATCTGGTAGTGGCGGTCTGCCACTTCGATATCGCCTTTGGGGCTATGGGCATTGGCTGAAGCGAGCGCCGCGCGAACGTCTTCCAGGCCGATGGCGTACTTGTTGAGCGCGTCCGGGTTGAGTTCCGCTCGCACACCGGGCAGGGCGCTGCCGCCGACGACCACTTCGCCGACGCCATCAACCTGAGACAGCTTTTGCGTGAGCACCGTCGAGGCGGCATCGTAAAGTTCACCCTGGAGCGCTGTATCCGAGGTCAGCGCCAGGACAAGAATGGGCGCGTCGGCCGGGTTGACCTTCCTATAGGTCGGATTGGAGCGCAGGTTGGTCGGCAGGTCGGCATAGGCCGCGTTGATCGCCGCCTGCACATCGCGCGCGGCACCGTTGATGTCGCGGTCAAGGCCGAACTGCAGGTTGATGCGAACGAAGCCTACCGTACTGGTCGACGTCATTTCGCTAACGTCGGCGATCACGCCGAGATGGCGCTCAAGCGGTGTCGCCACGGTTGTGGCGACAACCTCAGGAGATGCGCCCGGCAGTTGCGCCCTTACTGAAATGGTCGGGAAATCCACTTGCGGCAGGGGCGCTACCGGCAATCGGAAGAACGCGAGCGCTCCTACGCCCGCGACCCCAAACGTCAACAAGATGGTCGCGATCGGGCGTCGAATGAAAGGAGTTGATAAACTCATTGCGAGGGCTCATCGGCTTTCGAGCCGCGGCCAGCGGCGTTATGAAGAGCCCCCTGCGATTCGTCGAATCGCAGACCGATCAGCCTATATGGAAAATACTATCTGTCCGCAAATTACGACTTGATTGCCGGATAATGAAATGATGTTAATGGTCAAAATAGCTCCAGCTTATTCCGTTTTTATCTACTATCTATTCATTGTTTATTTCTATATATTCCTTCACGCAGGTGTCGATCCTTATAGCTTCCTCCAGCGCCTTGATCGTTAACTGAGCAAGAATTGCCTATTTAGCCAGCTTCACCGCGGATAGTTCGAGCCCCTTTTTTATCTCTGCGCGATGCGCACGCGCCGTCTGCCTCTCCCGATTAATTAGGATGGGTGTGCAACAATTCACCGTGCAACACGCGCGATCCCCCGCCGCTACCCGGATGGCGCGAGTGCAAGCGCGATGGTGTGGAACAGCTCGCCGTCCGCTTGTGAGGAGTTGGATGCGGATGCGCACGAGGTGCTCGATCAGCGTGCACCGATCTTGATGAGACGCTCGCGGAGGGTCTCAGCCTTTGCGAGCGGGTCTGTGTCAGCAATCACAGCAAGCATCGGGCACTTCGCGCTACGGTTGCCGCGAAATATCAACAGATGATGAATTGTCCGGGCTGGTTTGGCAAACATAAGTATGCAATCGAGTATGATGCTGATCATTGATACGAGTCATCAACCAGACGCCAATTACCATCAAGATGACTGGCACGATGAAGGCGAGCGTGTTCATCATCATCATGCGGGTGTCGATAGTTGCCCTCTCGATCGTCGCGTTCGAATTTAGCCAGGCTCAATAAAAGTCCCGGATCCCGGGGATGGGTCGGGCCGTGCGACCAGGGAGTCTTCCTCACTTTGGCACTTGGAAAACTCACGACGCGATGACTGTCGTCACTTGACGGAAAGCGGCGGCGCCGTCGCGGCATCGTCAGGTCTAGCGTCCCACCTCGAACAACATCGACTATTTTTCCGCAATCTGCCGGAGATCTTATTTTTTGTATTTCCACCAAATTAAAAAAAAATTTATCAGACCACGATCGAAACTTCACCATTTTTGTGGGCGGACTCTGGGGGCAACTTAGGGCGTCTCGTCCCGATCGCGGTGACATCTCGATCATCGGTGTCACGCTCGCTGTCCAACGTGCAGTGCTTCGCGCCACGGACGTTGGTTTTGAGTCACTCCGCCGCGATACCATGGATGTCGGCGGCGTGCGGCGCTTTCAGAACCGTCCTGCCCTGTATCCAAGCCTGGAGCCGGGCGAGGTAAAGATAGACCACAGGGGTTGTATACAGTGTCAGAACCTGGCTGAGCGCGAGACCACCCACCATGGAGTAGCCGAGCGGCCTTCGCAGCTCCGATCCGGTACCGTGGCCGAACATCATCGGCACGCCGGCCAGCAAGGCGGCGGCGGTTGTCATCAGGATCGGACGGAACCGGAGCAGGCAGGCTTCGCGAATCGCCGCAAGCGGCGGCATGTGGCGTTCGCGCTCAGCTACGATGGCAAAATCCACCAGCATGATGCCGTTCTTCTTGACGATGCCGATCAGCAGGATGATGCCGATGATACCGATGATCGACAGGTCCATATGGCCAAGATTGAGAGCAAGCACTGCTCCGACGCCGGCGGACGGCAGTGTCGACAAGATTGTAAGCGGATGAATGAAGCTCTCGTAAAGCATGCCCAAGATGATGTAGACGACGACCAGCGCGGCAGCGATCAGCGCAGGCTCGCTCGACAATGACGACTGGAACGCCTGCGCATTGCCCTGAAAGGTGCCAATCACCGAGGCGGGCATGCCGACGTCGGACACCGCCTGATTAATCGCGTCGACGGCCTGCCCGAGCGCAACGCCAGCGGGCAGGTTGAAGGTGAGCGTTGCGGACGGGAACTGGCCCTGGTGGTTGATCGAGAGTGGCCCTATTTTATAGGAATCGAGATCAACGACCGCCGACAGTGGAACGGCGGAGCCAGTGATCGGCGATTTGACGTAGATGTGATCGAGCGTATCGAGGGTCACCAGCATATCGGGCAGGACTTCAAGAATGATCCAGTAGGTGTTGAGCTGCGTGAAGTACTGCGTGATCTGCCGCTGCCCGAAGGCGTCGTTCAAGGTGTCGTCAATCGCCTGGGCGGAGATACCGAACCGCGACGCATCGTCGCGATTGATCGTGACCTTGAGCTGCGGCGCGCTCGACAGGAGGTCGGTGCCGACGTCGATGATCTCCGGCACGGTTTTCAGTTTGTCCAGCAGCTTCCCGGCCCATTCCGTAAGCTCATTGATGTTCGGATCCTGCAGCGTATACTGAAACGCGGCGCGGGCAATGCGGCCTCCGACAGTGATGTCCTGCGCCGGCTGCAGATACGCCGTCGCACCGATGATTTTGGTAAGCCGCGGACGCAAGCGATCGATGATCTGCGAGGCGTCGAGATCGCGATCCTCGCGCGGTTTCAGCATGATGTTGAAGCGACCGGTATTCGTGGTCTGCGCCCCATAGGTGGTGCCGACCTGGGAGGCTATTCCTTCCACGCCCGGATCCTCGAGGATGATCTTGTCGATTTCGGCCTGCAGGCGCATCATTTCCTGCGGCGACACGTCCTGCGCCCCTTCCGATATGCCGTTGATCAACCCGATGTCCTGGATCGGGAAGAAGCCCTTCGGCGTGCTATACATCATCCATCCGGTCAGTGCCATGGTAGCGAAGAACACGAAGAGCGTGATCCTCTGGTGGTGCAGCACGACATTAAGTGTTCGCTGATAGAACGACAGCATCACGTCAAACCCGCCTTCGATGACGCGGTAGACGCGGCCGGGAGTGTGCGACTGCGGCCTCATGAAACGCGAACATAGCATCGGGGCGAGCGTCAGCGAGACCAGCGCCGACACCGCGATCGACGCGGTGACCGTCATGGCGAATTCGCGAAACAGCCGCCCAATAATCCCGCTCATCAGCAGCAGCGGGATGAACACTGCGATCAGCGAGAAGCTGATCGACAACACCGTGAAGCCGATCTCGCGCGAGCCAATAAGCGCCGCCTGGAACGGCGATTTGCCTTCCTCGATGTGCCGGTGAATGTTCTCGACAACCACGATGGCGTCGTCGACCACAAAGCCAACCGAAATGGTGAGTGCCATCAGCGAAAGGTTGTCGAGGCTGAAATTCAAGAGATACATCATCGCGAACGATCCCAGCAGCGCCAGTGGCACGGTGATACCTGGGATGGCTGTGGCCCAGAGATTGCGAAGGAACAGCAATATCACCAGCACCACCAGCACAATGGTCAGGACCAAAGTGAACTCGACATCCTCCACCGAGGCCCGGATCGTGGTAGTGCGGTCCTGCAGGACCGAGATGTTGATCGCCGGCGGTATGTTTCTGATCAGCAGCGGCAGCTGCGCCTTGATCTGATCGACTGTTTCGATCACGTTGGCGCCGGGTTGCTTGAACACGTACAGCAGGATGCTGCGCGTGCCGTTTTGCCAGGCTGCCACCGTGCGGTCGGTCGCGCCAGCGACGGCGGTTCCGACATCGCGAACCCTGATCGGCCCACCATTGCGGTATGCGAGCACGACATCCTCGAACGGTGCCGGATCGATAATCTGATCATTGGCTGCAATGGTGAAGCTCGTCCGCTCTGTGTTGAGCGTGCCCTTGGCGGCGATTGTGGTCGAGTTCACGAGCATCGAGCGCACGTCCTCCAGCGTGAGGCCACTCGAGGCGAGCTTGGCCGGATCCACCTGGATGCGGATCGCAGGATGCTGCTCGCCGCCGATCAGAACCTGGGCGACGCCGCGCACTTGGGAAATCTGCTGGGCGAGAAAATTATCAGCGTAGTCGTCGACCGTGATCAGCGGCAGCGTGTCGGACTGGGCGCCGAGCACCATGATGGGAGAATCGGCCGGGTTGACCTTCTTGTAACTCGGCGGGGTCGACATCTGCTGTGGCAAGGTCCTGCCGGCGACGGTGATTGCCGCCTGAACATCTTGGGCCGCGGAATCGATGTTGCGATTGAGATCGAACTGGATGGTGATCGACGTGCCACTGAGCGTACTCATCGAGGTCAATTGCGTGACCCCAGGGATCTGGCCGAGCTGGCGCTCCAATGGAGCAGCAACTGAGGCTGCCATGGTCTCGGCGCTGGCACCTTGCAAAAGCGCGTTCAATGATATCGTCGGGAAGTCGACCTGCGGCAGTGGCGCGACCGCCAAAAACGGTATCGCGACCAATCCTACAAAGCCGATCGCCGCCATCAGCAGCGATGTCGCAACCGGGCGTTGAATGAAGGGCTCGGAGATATTCATTACGAACGCCGCTGCATGATGGCTGGTCCCATCCTGATCTGCCGTGCCTCGACGACGCCTTGCGGATTCACGCCCTACGCCGTGCGGCGCATCCTGGCACTGGTCTGATCAATGATATTGTCGATCAGCAGCGGCGTACCGTTGCTGAGCGGATTGACATTGTCCTGGCTGAACGCCGTCACCTCCACCGGGCCGCGCGCCTGGGCGTCGCGCACGTCAGTGAGCGAGCGCGCCGAGAGGGTGAACAGCACCGCGATCGGCTTGGTCAGCGTCAGGGTGGCGATAATGGAGGAATCGGCGGAGCGCACGACATTTCCGGGATCAATCAGGCGCACGCCCACGCCGCCGTCGCTCGGAGTGACCAAGGTATAATCAAGCTGCGTCTGTACAGTTTCAATCGCTGCATCATCGGCATTGAGCGAGGCGATCAGCTGATCCACCTTGGACTGCTGCTGATCGACCACTTGCTGGGTTTGAAAGCTCTTATCGACCAGAGTGCGCGAG
>JASHRR010001295.1 GCA_030037185.1 Xanthobacteraceae bacterium
CGACATAGTTGGTCCCGTAGCCCATCAGCCCGCCGGCTTCGAGAAAAGGCGCGTCCCGAATAGCTCGCCGGAACCGCATAGCGTGCGCCAAGACGGCGATCATAGGCCTCGTCGATGCAGCGGCCGGTGGCGGCACAACAAGCTGCCCGATAGCTGCTGTCTCAACGCGCGCGTAGCGCCGACTCGTTGATTGGGATCGCCCTCAGGCTTCTTGCAGCCTTCGTGACCGCTGGCAGTTCCATCCGTCGGCGCGAGCATGATAGCTCTCCGGCACCTGCGTGCTCCGGTTTCCTTGACCGGGAGCCAAAGCCAGGCTTCAATCTTTAACGACCTGAGAGCGTGGCTCCGATGCGCCATGGAGGGAGAAATGGTCAAGCAACCGACTGCCGAAGACAGGCTTATCGACCGGCGCAGCGTTCTGCGGACCGGGGCGGCGCTGGCTGCGGCCGGGCCGACGCTGCTACACGCAGCGCATGCGAAAGCGCAGCCCCGGCCCAGTGGAGCGTCGCCGATGACGATCATCGATGCCCAGGTCCACGCTTACGCGGCGAACACGCCGCAGCGGCCCTGGCACAGCGTGCCCAACTGGCCTCCTCACGTCACCGGCGAGGAGATGGTGGCGGCGATGGACAAGGTGGGCGTCGATGGCGCGATCTATATTTCCCCCTTTTCGATGTACCAGTACGACGCCAGCTATGCGGTCGAGGTGCAAAAGGCCCATCCAGACAAGTTCGCTCTGGTTAAGCCGGTCAACCCCGACGATCCGGCGGTGGCCGATGTCATCGCCGACTGGAAAAAGACGCCGGGCACGGTTGGCATCCGCATCATCATGACCAAGGAATCAAAGCGCGCGCCGGACGACCCCGGGTTCGACCGCATCCTGCGCGCAGCCGTCAGAAACGATTTCCCGGTCAACATCCTGTTCTGGGGCAATATCGACGCGGGCACCGCGCTGATTGACCGCCACCCCGATGTGCGCTTCATCATCGACCATCTCGGAATCCTGCAGCCGAGCGTGCCACCTGCGCCGCCGCAACCCTGGGCCGACCTCCCCAAGGTGCTCGAACTCGCCAAGCGCAAAAACGCAGTGATTAAGGTCACCGGCGCCTGCACGCTGTCCCGCGAGCCGTACCCATTCGCGGACATCTGGGATCCCCTTGCTCGCGTGTTCGACGCCTGGGGTTTCGACCGCTGCCTGTGGGGCACCGATTGGACGCGCGCGTTCGCTGTTGTCAACTACGAGCAGGCCGTCGCGCCCTTCCTGAAGGCAGACCGCCTAAGCGACACTGAACTGGCCACTTTGATGGGCGGCGCCTGCGCCAAGGCTTATGGCTGGTCGCCAAAGAAAGCTTAGTGCCAATTCGTGGCCAGTCCCCCCAAACAGCCTGCAGTACTACAGAATTTCAGTCGACCGCTGGCGCCGAATTTGTGTCGATGATGGGTCATTCGCGATCGCGCTCGACAGCGTCTGTCGACGCAGTACAGGAGTTACCGGTAAAGCGGATCCGAAATCCTCGCTTGCCAACAATGACGTCCTCGCCCGGCAGGAACCGGGCGCGCATTTTTGCTAGCATCGCTTAATTGCTGTTCTGGCCGCGACCGCGCGATCGATCAGGTTGGTCGGAGTCGTCCTCGCCGTCGAAGAGGTTGGCCAAGATTGTGCTTTGAAACTCGGGTCATCGAGCTTGACCGAGGGGTAGTGGCGCCCCTCGGTGGAGCGCTTCGGCAGGCGGCGCCGATTTCGGCTCGGCCAACCCAGCGGAAGGGCGATGAGCAGTCTCGCTCGGTCCGGGTTGCGGGACTGCCGCTGTTGGTCTCGGGGACGATGCGGACGCCCTGGCTTGCACCGTGGTGACGATTTTGCCCTGAAACTCGGCATTGGCCTTCTTGAAAGAGCCGATTGGTCGCGATGGCAATTCGCCTTTATCTCTGTTCGAGGCCGCGACATCGCAGCCTCGATTGCGTTCGACCGGCTGGGAGCGATTGACGCCGCATCTTTGCGGTGCGTTGCAGCATAGGCCGCTTGCACAACCGTCTGCGTCTGCCCCTGAATGCTCATGCGCCATCGAAGTTATAGCGTAACGTCTGGCTCCGCTTGTTGATGGTTCGCGCCATGGGGCATCGCGCATTGCCGCCAACTATCCTGCGATATTTCCAAAACCCGAAAGCGATCCGACGTCGATGCATCGGCCCGCGTGCGACGGCCCTTTCGAACTGCGGCCAGCGGCCTTATGTTGCGCGGCACGCACTTTGCGTGAGCATCCACAGCGCGAGCAGCCCGTATGCCGAGACAATGCCGACCCGGATCCAGTGGGTCGTCATCAACAACTGGTAACGTTCGGGCGAGAGCCCGCCGGCGGCGGTTTCGAGGCGCGCCATTAGCGGACCCCACCATGCGGCAGTGCCGAGAACTAAAACCATCTGCAAGGCGGCGCCTAGCCAGGTCGCCCATGTCGGGACACCGGTCGCGCGCCACCACAGCATCAGCAGCGCAGCAATGAGTAGAAGCACCGCGGGAGCGAGGATGACGCCCCAAATACTTTGCCACCACGCCTGATGGTAGGAGCGAAATTCCGACTCGCCGACATAAGCCCAAAGCCTGTAACTTGAAAGCTGTACAAGCCAGACCTGCCCCATGCCATAGAGGCCAAGCGCGCAGGTTCCGAGCAGCAGCCATTGATTCCTGTTCATCGAACTACCTCACAGTCGTTGCGAAGCCTGCTGTGAGACCTGCGCCGATCGCCCGCTCCGCCCGCCCGCATCCTCAATGTCGCCGATAACCCGCTCTATCACCTTCACCAACTGCAGGCGAAGTTCCCGGCTTACCGAGCCGAGGCCGAGCTCGTAGTCTGCCGAGCGTGCAGCCTTCAGTTTGCGCAAGAGACCGCGTGCCCGGCGCGTCAACCGGACAGCCTTGCGGCGCCGGTCTATCGCGTCTTCGGCCCGACTGAGAAAACCTAGTTGGACGAGGCGCTCGATCATCTGGCTGAGAGCCGCCAGCGATGTCGCGGAACCCTCGGCAAGGTCGGAAAGCGAAGCCGATCCGAACCGTTCAACGCGGCTCATCAGCAAAACCTGGGGAAGCGTGACGGCGGCATCGTTCATAAGCGCAAGCACGATCCCGGAACGGTGCGATGCGAGGTCGACAAGGCGACGCAACGCATCTCCGGCACGATTCGCCTCAGCCATGGCCCGTCCTTGGGGTATCGATCGGCAACCAAGCATTTTACTTAATGCACATTAATTGTTTCTGCGCCTTTGTCAATGGGCCGAAAGCTAACACCGGCTTTGCGTAAGGTCCGTTTCCAGCGACGAGCCCGTCCACACCTTGCGCCGCCGTCGAACTTCACGAATGACGCCGACAGATAACGCCCTACAAAAAAACGAAAAGTAGATCCCGCTGCGAATACCCAGACTGTAGAGTCGAGGAGTGGCGCGGTGCTGTGAGGCTGTTGCCAATGGCCTGATGTCCGTAGCAGGAAATCTGCGGTAACCTGTGGATCGCGCGTCTTTGGCACCGCTGGCCCAAAAAAAAAATGAAAAGACCCCCGGCCTCTTGGCCAGGGGTCTGCCATCGTGCTTGGGACTGCAGGATCAGTACAGGAAGTTGCGCTGGAGGCGGAACATCACGCTGTAAACATCCTGGTTATCGATGTTGTAGAGGCCGCTCGGCCGGCCGATGGCGTTCGGTTGGAACACCGTACCAAGCGCACCCAGCGTGGCCGTACCGGCAAAAGCCGTATTGAGATGAATCCACGTCACATCGAAACCGATATCGATATCGGGCACTGGGTTCCACATGGTCCGGGTGCCCAACTGCGCCCAACTGGAGTTGGGATTGCAGTTTGACACATTTCCTTTGAAGTTATTGATAGGGGTAGACCCGTTGCCGGTGGTCGGGAACCCCGGGCTGTTCGTGTTCGCAAACATCGCATTAGTGCCAGCGCTAAAGCCGACGGGCTCATTCGGGACGGCGCAAACCTGAGCGATCGCGCCACTGCCCCAATCGGTTCCCAGCAGGCCGCCGTAGACGGATGTCCTCCATTGCGGAGTCCAGACGTGCTCGTAGTAGGCGGTAGCACTCCAGGTTTGCGTGAGATAAACCGGCGTGTTGGTGTTAAAGATGCCATCGACCAGAAAGCTGTATCCCACATTGTTGCCGGAACCATAAATAAACTTTGAACCCCAAGACTGGGTGCAATAGCCGACGGCGCC
>JASHRR010001296.1 GCA_030037185.1 Xanthobacteraceae bacterium
TTTCAATGGGAACGATGCATGAAGACCGGATGGTGGGAGGGGTCTTTTTTCAGCCTTTCAGCCGAACGTCGCTAAAGTTCTGGATGCGATGTGAGCGGCAGCGGCCTCGCGTCTGATAAGTCTAGCAATAACTCCGCCGCGCGGCGGCGGACTAAGTGGGGGGTCGCAGGCGGCGACGATCTTGGCTGCAGCGGCGGGGTCGATGGCAAATGTTCAGTCGCGCGAGAAATGCTTGAACCGGTTCGGCGCCAACTGTACCGCAATAGGTTCTGAATGTTCTTGTGGCCGGGATACGCCGACAACGACCGGGTATCCTTGCCGCGTTCGCCAACTTGTAGCCGCAGCATGCGCGAGCATGTGCGGGTGAACCTTGAGCAGCAATTCGGCCTTGGCAGCCACACGCCGCACCATTGTGGCAAACCCGCGATTTTAAAGGGACCCACGCCCGCTCACAAACACCCACCGAGAATGCGGGTTCTCGCAACGCAACCGACGTAATGCCCCGCAACTCCTCACCGAGTAACGGATGATCGCCCGACTTGCCGCGCTTGCAACGCATCGACCGAGATGAGGGCCTCGGCGAAGTTGACTTGCATCCATTCCAGTTCAACCACTTCTGCTAGCCCGCAGGCCATGGTGATCGGCCAACCGGCCCAAAGTGGCGTCACAGTATCGGTTCCTGTTGCCCTTGGCGGCCTCGACGAGCCGATCAACTTCACTCGGCAACAGATGCTCCCATTCCCGGTGGGCGTGGTTCGTTTCCATCCGGGTTCTTGCTAACGACTGAAGGCTTTTCAGTATCCGACGCCACTAAATGGAGGTGAGAATTAACCAAATAATGGTCATATTACCGACTATTACCAATAGATAATCCAGGAGAATTAGATATGTGCCGACCGGTCGCCTTTCGTATCGCCGGGTATCCAAAGCTGCCTTGGATTGCGCCTTGGTAGCGGACGATCCCATTGAATGCCGCCGGTCGGGCCGGCGGCGCATCCTATTAGGGTCTGGCGTCCAAAACCCGCGAGCGAGGAGGCTGGCGCACGCGAAAAGCCCCGCGGGCGGCGGACTCTCGGTGAATGAAAGCGCGCTTGCCTGCCGTTACGAGATGCGGCAGCCGGGGAAATCCTTGAAATGGTTTCCGCGAGGGGGCGCGAAGCCTCTCGGGCGCATAGTTCAGGTCCGGCGGCAGACCCTCGCTGAGGGCTGCGAGCCCAGACAGTTCGAACTGCCCGCCATCTCGTCATTGGCCGCGGTCTCGGGGAAGCTGCCGTCCTTGTTCTGGGGAACGATCGGCGCCGACCCGATGAAGGAGTTGACGGTATCGGGAGAGATAGTTCAGATGTCGCTGGGCGCCGTCGCGAATAGTTGGCGGGCGCTTTCAGGGACCGCGGTGCCGAGATTCGGCTCCTGATGGGCGATGGCCGGCCGCAATCCGGCATCGGCCAGGAAATCGCCATTGGACGATTTCCATTTGTCGTTGGCCTGAAGCTGATCGAAGAAGGCGACCCCGGTGGCGCCGAATGGCCGCGCCCGCCAGCGGAGGGAGCCAGTCGGCAGCGATGGCGCCGCTATCGCCGATGAGGCCGGCATCCCGCGCAGCGCGCAGCCCGAGGGCGAAATTCCGCCGGCGCTCAGGCATGAGGAGGCCGCCTGCCCGTCCTTGTGATCGAGAAGATCCTGAATCGCCGTGGCGCTGTCGAGCGATCCGCCCGTCAGCTTGAACCGCAATGTATCAGTGACGACTCGGTCGGCAGCGCGATTTTGTCGAATTGGGTTAGCGCAGAGCGGCTGGCCGTGAAGCGGCTTATGACACAAAGCCGGCAGTGGCCTCGTCGAACACTCGGTCGGTGTCCTGGTCGCCGATGCTTCTCCTATAGCAGGCCAATCCCGCCCGGCGCCTCTCCTTGCACCAGGAAGAGGTGAAGGGATCCTGACAGCGCTTTGCCACAGCACGTGGCCATGAGCGCAATCAGCCACCGATGCCCTTCTCGGAGTCGGTGCCGAGGCCGCGTCGGCGACATAGCGGATCGGTGCTACCTCGGTCTTGATCTGCCGGCTTATCGTCCCGCAAAAATTTTTGTGACAGTTTGAACCCGCGAACACCTTTCACGCACCAAAGTAAGGGTCCCTTATTCCACGGCGGCTCCATCGAACAGTGACACGGAACGGAGGCAACACTATGCGACGATTGTTGTTGGCCACCGCGGCACTCGCGCTCTCGTCAATCGCAGCCTCGGCGTCTGACTTGCCAGTGCAACCGCAATCTCAGCCCTATGTGGAGCACCAGTATTATCCTCAACCGCCGACCTATTACGCGGAACCCTGCCCGTGTACGCCGCCCCACTACTATGAGGCACCACCTTATCCCGCGCCTTTCTTCTACCGCCGACCATTCTTATATGGCCGACCGTTCTTCTACGGCCGGGCGTTCTTCGGCCATCCTCGTCACTATTGGTGATGAGCGGCTATGAGATAACTTCTACTTAGTTCAAAATTTTATGTCATCAGAAATAAAAAATAAAGCTGGTCGGCACCGAGTCAGCACCGCGGCCCGGAAGCAGGAACACGGTCCTGCGACGGGACTCTACCGGGTCGCGCGCATTTCGGGCGTGGTTGCCCTTCGCCGAAACACTCAGCGCATCGCGGCCCGCCCTCGCGGTCGGCCTCGGCGCAGATCACGGCCCCGTGCGCCCAGGGGGTGGGGGGGCGCGCGCACTTTCCGCATCCTCATGCCGCTGGACTCGGGCGACGGCGCCGTTGGCGCCCCCCACCTCACCCACCTCCAGGAAAATTCGCGATGGCGGTGCCGGGATAGCCGTGCCGGACAAATCCGGCATGCGCGGAGCGGGGCGGCCTTCACCCGTTAACGGTCCGGTTGCCAACCCCGGCCTGCCTTTCCGGAAAGATTGAGAAGACATCGTCGGAAAGCGCGACGAACCTATAGTTCTTTGCCCGATCGCCTTCTTGCGAGGCTCGCAGCGTGGTCTCCAATTGCAGGAGAAAGATTTCGGCCAGCATGGCAGTCTCCGAGTGTGTAAAGGCTTGCAACGCGAAATAAGTGCGCGTTCTGGCCCGTATCCATTAGGTAGACATTTCCCAATGGACCGTGTGGAAGCAATAAAAAGTCCGGTCAGCTGGCTGAGGTAAGCCCGCATGGGAGCGACGCCTGCGCCGGCGGATCGCGGCATCTCGTTGGTGCCTCTTTGGGCGACCTCGGTCTGCATGATGTCGGACTCGACGCAGCGACTGGCAAGGTGCTGTGGCGCAAGTACACCCTGCGCCAGGCG
>JASHRR010001297.1 GCA_030037185.1 Xanthobacteraceae bacterium
ATAAATTGTTAATGCCAGCTTAATGCATATAGTAGGATCGAGCAATAGCTGTTGCTGAGGATCTTTTTATTTTCTTTGAGTGTTGCAGAATAATCACTGATCATATTATATCTTCAAAGAATCATAGACTTAATGAAATTTAACGGATCCAAAGTGGCTTCGGCCTCGGTGTTGAATTTATTCGAGGCTCATCGCTAGAATGGTATTACGTGACCATTTATAATCAAAAATTATACTCTTTCCTAAACATATTTTACACCTATGCGTATTAAGATTTAATCACTTATTAATGTACGCATATAGATTGTACCACATGGGATCGCCGTGCACGGGTTGCAGCCACCAGGACCGCCGGAAGGAAGAAAAAGCCGGAAGCGCGGGCTCCCGGAGCCTAGCGTCGCGGCAGCGGGTTGCTGGAAACGCCTGCTAGTGTCTCCCATTGACGGCCAAGCGCGGTCGGACCAATGCGGCATCATCCGATCGATGGCCGCACAACGTGCGCCAAATGTTCGATGGCGAGCGTGGCGACGGTCGAGGTGCGGCGGCCTGGTCAGGATGAGGGCCCGTTCTTTGAAATCCGGCCGCAGCAGTCGGTTTCTCAGACTGATATCGCGTTGGTGTCATGCCGAAATACGCCCCTGCGGCTTTCGACGATTTGAACCGTGATGGTCACCGATCGCGCAGGCAAAGGTCATCACCACCACGACACCGACGCTAGCGTTGTGATGAGCAGCGGTGCTCGCGTATCGGTGCGCGCGATCGCCCGCAGCCGCTTCTCGAAACCAGCAATTGGAATGGAATGACCGAGAACAGCGTCACGATTGGCGGCGGTCTTGTCGAGATCGATCTACCCGGTGGGGTGTTGCGCCGGTGCGCGCCGACGAAGACACGGGTGGCGCTGGTGCGCAGTCGCGCGCTCCACGATCCGGACGCTGTCATTGCCGGAATTCTCAATCGGCAACAGCGCACCATCGCTCGCCATCGCTTCAGCGCCAACCACGTCGGCTATCTGCGTCGCCACTGCAACATCACTCGCTACGAGCCGCCACCCACGCCTCCCGAAGGTGAGATGCTAACCAAACAACCCGCAACGGCTGCCACTTCGACCATTTATCGCTGGCTCAACGACCGCATTCATCGCTGGAGCACGGCTCACGCCGGGCGCTCCTTGGCGCATTCGCCTCTCCGACTTTGCGTTCGCGCGTCCCCGAAGAAACACCCGAAGGATATCTCACCATGTATCAGGCCACGCGCGTCGGCGCGGCCTTTCCCGGCAGACCCGTGTGGCAGCGTGTCAAGCGCGGGCGAGATCGAAGCCACCATGTCAGGCGCTGACGCAAGAAAGGCCTGCACCGCAGCCTCAATTGCTCACAGCCACACCTCTTCAGCCAAGCCCCATAAACAAGGGTGCAGTATGCAGCACGATCCAAATATTTCGACAAATCGGCGTCCACGACATCGGTGTAACCCTGGCGAATCAGCCGGTGCAACTTGACAGCCCCGCCCGTGCTGCGGCGGGGGACGGTAGCCGTAACCACCATCCTCGAAGTCTGCTTCGGAGATCGGTTCCAGCACCGGTTTGGCAGCGGCCCGCCCGAATAATCGATCTCCTCGAAGGTCAACCCGTCCACGCCCGGTGCTCCTGCGTTGGCATGTTGGAGGATGTCTTCCCGGCAGGTCTTGCCGCAGAGCAGAGAGAAGCGGTAGTCGGGCTCTGGCTTGCCTCGCGAGCTTTCTGTGAAAAATCCTGATCTTTTCCGGTGTGCGAGGCTGATCGTCGATCACCTGATGCGTTCTCTCGCCTTCGGCCTTTGTCACGGGCCGGGCCAGTCAACCCAACCGGGTCGCTCGTCAGCTACCAGAGCGATCAACTCCTGTGTGGGTGGATTCTGCCTCCACTGGTCATCCGTGCCCTCGGGGGCATACACGCAAATGCATGATTCTTCCAAAGACACATCGATTCCTGCATAGTCATTCATGGTCGTTCGTCGATGATGCTTGGAGCTGGCAACACCAGACTCCGTTGACTTGACACCATCATTTCTGAAGGACGACCCCCTACCATCAGTTTCCCAAGACGGTCGGACCCGGGCCCGTTACCCCATCTAACCGGACGATAAAACATGACGGAATCGACCTCTTCACCATTGGAGCAAGCGCTCGCCCTGCTTCATGCCGGTGCACTCTCGGAAGCCCTCGCTCGCTACGAGGACATTCTGCGCTCCGATCCCGGCAATGCGGACGCCCTGTATTACAAGGCTGCCATCGCCTGCAAACAGGGCCGGTTCGAAGATGCGATTGCCTTGACACATCGGTCGCTTGCGGCTCGGCCCGGACATGCCCGCGCTCTGAACCTCACCGGGATGGCTCTGCACCGGCTTGGCCGCCTCGAGGAGGCTCTGACAAGCTTCGACCGCGCCCTTGTCTTTGATCCCGATCGGCCCGACACCTATGGTAACCGGGCAGCTGTACTCGACGAACTCGGCCGCCACGCGGAAGCGATTGCCGCGTACGACCGCGCCCTGGAGATCGACCCGAATGCGGCCGAGGACTGGTGCAACCGCGGCGCTGCCTTGCAGGCGTTGCATCGCTTTGGCGACGCGATCCAAAGTTATGATCGGGCTCTCGCCCTCGCACCCGACCTAATCTATGCGCGCTTCAACCGTGCTAACGCGCTGGTCGCCACACACCACTTTGAAGAGGCACTTCGCGAGTACGTCGCCGTTCTCAAACGCAATCCGCGGTTTCACGCGGCGACGTCGGCGTGGGCCACATTACTGGCCAAGCTGGGCAGAACGGCCGAAGCCCTGGCGGCGATCGAACGGAATGTACTGCTCTCCTCCGGCCAGATCCCCGAGCTCGGCGTCTTGCGTGCCAGCCTGCTCGCGAGGCTCGGCCGTCGAACTGAGGCTGCTGACGCAATCGAAGCCGTCCTCGCGGTCGCCCCCAATGACGTCGAGTCATTGCTAGTTCGCGCCAATCTCGCCACCGAGGACAAACGACACGACGCCGCAATTGCAGATTGCGAGCGGATCCTCACGATCGCGCCACGACACCGTCTCGCATTCGGCGTTTGGCTTTGGAACCGGATAAATACCTGTCGGTGGGAGCCACCGCTTTCGACAACGGAGATCTCCAAGCGACTAGATCAAGGTGCTGTGGTGTCGCCTTTTTGCGGGTGCGCCGCAGTCGATTCCCCGGCAGTACAGCGCCGCCTGGTCGAAGCCTTTGTCGCCTACGAGAACCCGGTCTTGCCGCCAGCAATGCCCCCCCGTCTTCGTTCCCAACACGCTCGGATCCGGCTCGGCTACCTCTCCTGCGATTTCAACAATCATCCAGTGGCCAATCTGACGTTCGGGCTGTTCGAGCGCCACGACCGTGCTCGCTTCGAAGTCGTCGCAATCTCGTTCGGGAGAGATGATCAAAGCGAAGCCCGCGCACGGCTTATGCGGGCGTTCGATTGCTTTCACGATCTGCGGGACCACAGCGATGCAGCGGCGAACCGTCTCATTCGTGATCTGGAGATCGACATCGCGATCGATCTCTCCGGATATACCACTGACGCCCGACCGTTCGTGCTTGCCGACCGACCCGCACCCGTCCAGGTCCAGTATCTAGGGTATCCGGCCACAATGGGCGCGCCGTTCATCGATTATATCATCGGCGACCCGATTGTGATGCCGCCAGGTGTCGAGCCGTTCTATGCCGAGAAGATCGTCCGCCTGCCAGAGTGTTTCCAGGTCAACGACGATCAGCGGCCCCTGCCAGGGATTCCGCCAGATCGGGCTAGGCTCGGCTTGCCCTCCCGCGGATTCGTGTTCTGCTCGTTCAACAACAGCTACAAGCTCAATCCGACTATTTTCGAATCCTGGATGCGTCTGTTGAGTGCTGTCGCCGACAGCGTCCTATGGCTGCTGGGCGATGGAACATCCGTCGCGGATAATCTGCGCCGTGAAGCGGCCCGTCACGGCATCGATCCGGCGCGTCTTATCTTCGCACCGCGCGTCGCGTACGCTGATTATCTCGCCCGCTATGGCGCCGCAGACCTTTTTCTCGATACCCTTCCGTTCAACGGCGGCACGACCGTCAGCGACGCCCTCTGGGCATGCCTTCCGGTGCTTACGTGCACTGGTGACACGTTCGCTGGGCGCATGGGCGCGAGTCTGCTCAACGCGGTCGGCCTGCCCGAACTCGTGACGAACTCCCTCCACGACTACGAAGCGACCGCGGTCGCACTCGCCCGCGATCCGTACCGGGTCTCCGGATTCCGGTCCAAGCTGGCCCGTAACCGGAAAACCTATCCGCTGTTTGACACGTCACGTTTCGTAAGTCATCTCGAGGCTGCTTACGCGACAATGTGGAGCCGCTATCGCCTGAAGGAAGTGCCCGAGAGCTTCACAGTTAGGCCGATGCCAGGCTGATTGTAAACGTGTGGCGTGGGGGCATGATCCCGACAATGCCGATGCGTCCTTGCGGCGGATGTCGTCGGAGAGATCGGGACTCGATGGCGCTTATGAAGCCGGCTCGCCACTATGTTTCGTGGGCCTAAGTCTTATGGCCGGTTCTGGATCTGGGCCAATCGCGTCTACCGTGCACATCTGGGTCCTCAACCGCTCCTTCGCCTTTACGGGCAACGCCCTGGCGCGCGCTATCGCCGCGACGTTCGCCCGACGCAAAACCGAAATTTCGGCTGAGCACCCCGATGCGCCCAGCCGCGCCTTCCCGCAGATCCGCTCAACGCGTCAAGCAGCACGCCGAGCGCTTTGGGCCTTCATCTCGTAGCTGGCGATGCCGACCTTCAGCGTCGTCACGGGATCACTCCTCTCTCGCGCAACACCGCGTCCACCGTCGCCCAGAAGTCGGCGAGCAGGGTTGCCGCATCCCGATACGCGTAAGCCCCGGTCGGCAAAGCCGCATGACATGTTCTGCCGCGCCACGCCGATCATCAGGAGAGCCGGGCGGCAGTAAAGGGCCGCCGCGGCGATACATTCGGGAAGCCCGCATGAGGAGTGTGAGAGCTGGCATTGAACCGACCGACTGGATAACAATCGCGCTGTCGGGGCAAATCCCGGTTGGTATGGAAGCGAAATGGAACTAGGCACCTACACCTTCGGCGACATCACCCGCGATCCGAACACAGGCCGCGCAATCAGCGTCTCACAGCGTTTCGCTGAGATCCTGGCTGCTGCAAAACTCGCCGACGAGGCCGGGCTCGATGTATTTGGCGTCGGCGAGCACCATCGCCTGGATCTCCCGATTTCATCTCCAGCGGCGATACTGGCTGCGATCGCGAGCCGAACGAGCCGTATCCGTCTCACGAGCGCCGTTACGATCCTTTCGACTCTCGACCCGGTCCGCGTCTTTCAAGACTTCGCAACAGTGGACCTCCTGTCTGGTGGCCGCACCGAAATAATCGCGGGCCGAGGGGCTTTCATCGAGTCCTTTGCGCTTTTCGGCCAGGATATTGCAGACTATGATGCCATCTTCGCGGAAAAGCTCGACCTCCTCCTGACATTGAACGAGAGCGAGCGTGTGACTTGGCAGGGCTGCTTCCGTCCGCCGCTAAACAACTCCGAGATATCGCCGCGGCCATTTGGCACGCTCCCAATCTGGCTGGGCGTTGGCGGCACTCTGCAAAGTGCGCTGCGGGCCGGTGACCTCGGGCTGCCCTTGTGTCTTGCAAATATCTTCCGTCCGCCGGCCACCCTTGCGGATCAAATCGCTGCCTACCGGCAGCGTCATGGCGAACGAGGGCACGACGGTCGCAAGCGCAAGGTCGCCGTCGCGACACATGTCCATATAGCGAGGGACTCGCAGACTGCTGTCGACGAGTTCTATCCTCACTACCGCGCCTATCTCCGCGAACATGCACCCCGCCCTGATCTTGTCGGCGAAATCCCGCGCGACCTCTATGAGAATCGAGTCGGGGCGACGGGACCGATCCTCGTCGGCAGCCCTGCGCGGATCATCGACAAGCTGGCGTATGAACACGAGCTCTTCAATTACGACCGGTTTCTTTGCCAGGTCGACATTGGCGGTCTGCCGTATACGAAAGTGGCGAGGTCGATTGAACTGCTCGCGACCGAAGTGCTCCCGTGGATGCGCAGAATGACGCC
>JASHRR010001298.1 GCA_030037185.1 Xanthobacteraceae bacterium
ACGCCCAGCGGATGACGCGCGAAAATCGCGGCGCGCTACGTAACTTTGGCGGAGGAGGCGATCGAAAAGGAGCGGCGCGGGGCGGACAAGGCCTAGCGCATGCCCAAGCCAACCCGCGGTAACTTTCCCGTTATATCGGAAACCGTACGTAAGGTTCTGCGTTCAGGGTCGGTGCGGGCGTCCTGGATTCTCGCGTAGGCCCGGCGCGGGGAAGTCCATTCGTCTAGCCGGGGAGTCCGTTGCAGGTTTTCCATAGCATGGAGGTGACCACATGAAGCGCGCGGCAGGTATGGCCTTGTTGGCGTCAGTGACCGCAACACCGGCGTTTGCCGATCCTCCCCCCGTCAACGTGGACGGCGTCTTTCGATGCGTAATCAACTGTCGTGGCGGCCTCGAAGGCGCTCGAACCTATGTTGGGCAATCCGGTTGGCGGATAAACTTAGTCAATGAGGTTGGCGATTCATCGACTGGTTACATTCACTGGCCGTCCCGCATCTGGGTAGACAAGTGGAACGAAGGTGCAAACGTATCGCCCGACGGGACAAAGATTCAATTCGACAATGGCACCGTCTGGGTTCGCGAGGTGACCGTCGTGCCCGTCCCGCGACCATACCGGTAAGATCGCTGCGGCGCTGGCAACGCGCTGTTCGCCCATTGTCGCTTGCTCGGCGACCCGCTGACGCGGACCGCTTGCGCTATGCACGGCTGACGGCGCCGGCAGCAGGGCTCGCCTTTGATGCTGCTGGGTCGCTCTGGAGCAGTGGGGCACGTCCCCGGATATATTTGGCGAATCCGCTCGGGTCGGCCTGGGCCATGGGGTAGAGATACCCAACGCGATGTTTATGAATGCCTGCACGCCACACCTTGACGGCCGGACCTTGCTGGTTTGCGAGAGCGTCACGGGGCGCATTTTCGCGATCGATCAGAAGGAGAAGCGTGTGGCTTCAAGATGATCGCTGCGGCCGAAGGCGCCGCAAACGCCGGGTGCCAACCGATCACGTTGCACGACGCTGGGATTTCCATCCCGGATCAGAAGCTGGTCGTCCGAGCGAAGATTGCCGCTGACGGAGGCGCCGGACCAATGGAGGTGGGTCGCAGAACAGTTGCGCGCGGATGATTTCGCTTTCTGATATCGCGACAGTGATGCAACCAATTTGCGGCCATCACGCAAGACCCCACGTCCGCTTGTCCCGGTGGCTGTCGTCTCGATCTCTTGTCACTGTCGTCGCGGCTGGGAAGCTTCGCGAGCGGCTGATCATTCCCCGAAAGATGTTTTGTTGAGCGAGTCATTCCCTAAAAGAGGTTTTGTTGAGCGAGCCCACGCAACATGAGACCGGCCGCCAGCCAGCCAGCACGACAACAACAAACCTTCCACCGGCTTACCCTGGCCTGCCGCGCATGCAAAAAGCAAACGGCACACGGCAGTTTCGGTTCCGAGCGCGGCGTGACGTCAGGCCGCCTCGCCGGGAATGTGCGTCACATCGCCAAGGCTGTCCCGAACGTAAAGCTTCTTGACTGCGACGAAGAGAATGACTGTGATCGGCGCAGCAAAGATCACGGCTTGCAGCCCGAAAAGGGTGGTAATTGCCACGATACCGAGGATCAGCACCAGCGGCGGGATGTAGACCATTTCTCTGGAAATAAGCGGTGCAATCAGATGCCCTTCGATCTGTTGAATCAGTGTGTAGGCAGCGATCGTCCATAACACGATATCGAGGCCCTCGGTCGCCGCAACGAGGACGGCCGGGATTGCTCCTAAAATCGAGCCGACATAGGGGATAAACTCGAACAGGCCGGCAATCAAGCCGAGAGCGAATGGCGACGGCAAGCCGATCAGCCAGGCGGCGAGCGTGCAAAGCAGCCCGATCAGCACCATGCCGATCATCTGGCCCAGCACCCAAAGCCGCAATGCATTGGTGATATCTTCGAGCGTTTCTGCCCCGTTGGCGCGCAGCCGATGGGGAAGCAACTGGATCAGGCCATCGCGGTAGAGCCCGACCTGGGCGGCCAGATAGATGCCGCCGAAAACGACGATGACGAGCGCAGTGATGAAGCTCAGGCTGACGCTAAACAGCCCGGTAACGAGCTTGGTTAGGGAGAAATTGGCACCTTGCACATGCGAAAGAATTAGCTTCCCCAGCTCAGAACCTTGCCAGCTCGTCCTGACATTGTCGACGGTTTGGTTCGCCAGGTGGAGAACCTGTTGCAATTGGGCGGCGACTCGGGTTCCAAACAGGTAAGCGGCCATGCCAACGATGCTGACGATGATGACGCCGGAGATCACCAAGGCGATCGCCCGCGGAAGCTTGAGCCAGCGGGTGAACGGCTCTGCGCCCAGGCTCAGCAGGATGGCGATCAGGATCGCTCCCATGGCGATCAGTATGACATCAAACAGCAGCCACACCAGTACCGGAACAAGGGCGACCGCCACAAAGATCGCCGTTCGTTTGAATAGCTCGGCGGCATCGGGTGGCATTGGCAGGTCCCATCGCTTGCCCAACGGAAACGCGATCTTTGTCGGCTAGGCGGCGTGTGCCGCGACGACAGGGGCCGCAAAAAACAACGTCCGAGAATCGCTCGAGTTTCGAGCGGAATCAACAATGAGCGACACTGTTCGGCGGCCGGCCGGAACAGGCGGCGCAAGCGCGCGCTTCAGGGTCGCTGGTGGCGCGAAGTCGCACGTCGGAACGCCGCGATCGACGGGCCCTCTTATTACCCCCAGTATCGGCGCCGAATTGACGCTCCTGCGGATCGTTTGCGGGTTTCTAAAATCAGCTGCAGCGCCACCAGCGCGGCGCTTCGATTAACGTTGGTGCGAACATTGGTTGTTGGGAAAGGAAATGTGTGACGGCGGCCGCCAATTCGCTTCGGCATCGGAGTGAGCCGCCGTTGGATCGTTTCAACGATCACCTTGACCCTGAGGCCCAGGTTCCGGTTGTGAGGGCCAGTGATTTGAACCCGGTGGAACAATCACCAATAGGCCCTTTCGCTGCTGCCCGCCAAGGATGAATGCCTTCGCCAGGCGGCTGAGGCAATGCAAGTTAGGACCGGCGCGGATATCCGTCTTGAATCCGGATGGCGTTTGGAGACTTGATCCCGCCGGGGACCTGTGGGCCAGCTTGGTGGCTGCGCCTTGGAGCTGCCGAGAGTGGGTCGCTGGCAGTCATCCAGCGATTAGCCCGGATATTCTATTCATAGCTTTGCCCGATCGATTTTCAGCATCTCCACCAGAACTGGAAGCACTGCGGTTCGATGAGGGAACGCCGCTTGCGATGGTCTGAGATCACCATGCGATTGTCGAACTCGAAGGGACACCCTTCATTTCGCGCGTGCCGCGCGCATCGCCGTGTGGATCGGCGAGACCCGCTACGGAAGTGGTCTTTGCGGCCTAGAGCGGAACTACAAGCAGCGTGTCCACCTGCCGCGAATCCAGCACGGCGAGGCGTTCGCGGAACTTCAATCGCCCGTCCTCCTCCACCAGCCGGTCAAAATAGCGCCCGCAGGCGAAGATCGCCATGTCGCCTTCGGCCATGGTGCGCATGACCGTGAAGTTGGCACGCGCGCGAATCTCACCACCCGAGATGCCGAGCACCCGCAAGGCGCTCGTGCTATGGCAATAAACATGGGGCTCGTAGATATTCGCCGTGCGCAGCGCCGAAATGCGATCCTCCATCATGCCGCGCCCGTCGCAGTAGATCAGCGCCAGCGGCAGTCCCGAATCGAAGTTCTCGCGCGTCGTCACCCGGTAGGTTCCGTTTTCCGTGAATAGTGCGGGCCAGTCCTCGAGCCGGTCATCGTCGATCGTATGGGCGTATTCGGCGTAGAAATCCTCCGCGCGCAGGCGCCAAGCCATGTCACGGTCGAGCGCGGCAGAGTCGGTTCTCATGTCTGCGTCCTCCAGTTTAAAAGCCCATGCACTGGCGCCAGCCTTTCCAGAATCCGCGAACGGCCGCTTCGGTGATGCGCGATCCCTCGCTTGCTTCGACGCCGCGGCCGCCCATTGGCATCACCGTCGTCGCCTCCGGGTCGGCCTTCGCGGCGCGTTGCACCCAGCCGCCGACGCAGCCGTCCTCCATTGAGATCAGACCAGCGGGACCGACGAGATTGTTCACCTTCAGCCGCAGCTCCTTCATCTCCTCGTCATCTTCCTCGAAGCCGAGCACCGTCCATACAAGCTCAGTGCGCTCGACGCCCTTGGGCTGGATCTGGCGAACCGCGAGAGCATTGAGGATCTGCTGGACGACCAGAGACGGAAACACTGTCTGGATGGCGTTGGTGATATTGTCCCCGAGCTCCAGTTTGTGCTCCATCATGCGCGGGTCCTTGAGCTTGTATTGCTCCTGAAGAGAGCGCACCTTCTCGCGACCGATGTCGTTGTCGCCCAGCGAGGCGCGCTGGGTGTAGCTGAGATGGTGCCAGCCGCTGTCGGAAATTTTGACACCGCCACCCATGTTCGGCCGCACAACGCCGAAGGTGTTGTGGAACACATGAAGCAGGCTGGCGTGATAGGAATCCTTGTTGTTCTCCGCGTAAAGCTTCCAGTTGTTTGGCAGGATTTGGCTATGATAGCCGACAACCTTGAGCGCTTTTGGAAACACGCGATCGATATTTGCCGTGAGTTCGCTGCCGATGTAGTCAGTAAACGGCGCGGTTTTGTCCGAGAATGTGCCGAAAATCAAACCGCGATAGGTCTCGACGCGCAGCTTTTCGAGCCCGTGCCGCTCCTGCTCGAACTCAGCTGCGAGCCCGCCCTTGCCGGCAACGCCTTTCCTAAAAGCCACCGCGGTGAGGTTGCCGGCAAGATCGTATGTCCAATTGTGGTACACGCAGATAAATTCGCGCACATTCCCGCGGCGCTTGTAGCAGACGAGTGCACCTTTATGGGCGCAACGGTTCACCATGGCGTTGATTGATCCGCCCGGTGCTCGCGCCACGATCACCGGGGCATCGCCCACATAGGTCGTCTTGTAGTCACCGGGATTAGGGATCTCGCATTCCAGTGCCAGGAAACTCCACGTCGGTCCGCGGAAAATGCGCTCCTGCTCCAGTGCATAGAGGTCAGGATCGGTGTAGACGCGATAGGGCGCGTGAGAAAGGTCGTCCTCGGGCCATATGAAACCTGCGGCCCGCCTCGATGCTGCAGCCATGCCGGTCCTCATTCCGTCCAGTCCACGATTGGTGCGAAAAGCTCGTCGATCGGCTTCGCCGCTTCCAGAAAATGCTGCTCCACCAAATAGCTTTGAAAGGTCTCGAGAATCTTGCGGTTGGCGTGGAGTCCGTAGGGCCAGGGATCGGGCCCCATCAGTTCGTCCATTTCCGCGATCTCCTCGAACAGCCAAGGAAGCATGCTGCGCGGTGCACCCGAGAAACGCATCTGTTTCAAGGCCCAAGCCTTAGATTCGCGGCACGCCTTGTAAAGGCTTTCGGCAATAAAGGGGTGCTGTTCGTAGAGCTCCTGGCGGATTACCAGGGTGTGCATTATCGGGTGGAAGCC
>JASHRR010001299.1 GCA_030037185.1 Xanthobacteraceae bacterium
CTGGCATCGGCCTGCTGGAACGCCTCGAAGATCAGCTTCTGCTTTTCCGATGCGATCCCGATACCGCTGTCCTCCACGCTGAATGCGGCGACCTGTTGGGCCTTGCTGAGCGCCGGATGACCAACGCTCCAGCCGGCGGTCACCAAATTGACCCGCAGCTCGATGCGGCCCCGGGCCGTGAACTTGAATGCGTTCGACAGAAGATTCTTGAGAATCTGCTCAAGACGCTTGGGATCGCTCTCGATCGCAGATGGGAGTCCATCCGCGAAATCAATATTGAAGGCAAGATCCTTGGCCTCAGCTATGTGGCGGAAGGTGCGGTTAATATTAGCGCTCAGATGAACGAAAGGTATTTCCTGGATTTCGAGGGTTACAGTACCGGACTCGATCTTGGAAAGGTCCAATATGTCGTTGATCAGATGCAGCAGGTCGGATCCTGACGAATTGATGTTGCGGCAGAACTCCACCTGCTTCTCGGACAATGCGCCCGACGGATTTTCCGCGAGTTGCTGACTGAGAATGATGATGGAATTGAGCGGCGTGCGCAGCTCATGAGACATGTTGGCGAGAAATTCCGACTTATACTTCGACGTGAGTGCGAGCTCGGCAGCCTTCTCTTGAAGCGCGAATCGCGCTTGCTCGACTTCCTCGTTCTTGCGTTCAACCTCGGCATTCTGCTCGGCAAGCAGTTTCGCTTTTGCGGCCAGCTCTTCATTGGTCCGCTGAAGCTCGTTCTGGCGCGATCGCAGCTGGACGGTCAGCCGTTGCGACTGATCGAGCAGGCCTTCGGTGCGCATTGTCGCCTCGATGGTGTGGAAGACAGCGCCGATACTGACAGTCAGCTGATCGAGGAATGCAAGATTGATCTCGCTAAAGCGGTGCACGGTGGTGAGCTCGACGACAGCTTTCGTCTCTCCCTCGAATAGAATGGGGAGCACAACAATGCTTACGCGCGGTGCTTCACCCAGGCTGGAGGATATGCCGAAGAATTCCGGCGGAACGTCATTGAGCAGAATGCGCTTTTTCTCCAGGGCGCATTGCCCGACCAGCCCCTCTCCCAGGCGGATGGTGTTGATCAGGCGTGCGGCATGCGCGTAGCTGGACAGCAACCGCAGCACCCGATCTTGTTCACTGCCGCTGAGATGATAGATCGTGCCCTGGTGGGCCCTGACCACCGGACTAAGTTCGCTCAACAGCAAACGACCGACGGTGCCGAGGTCCCGCTGCCCCTGGAGCATTCCGGCAAATCTGGCGAGGTTCGTCTTGAGCCAATCCTGCTCACGATTGCGCTCGGTCGTTTCGCGCAGATTGGCGATCATCGTATTGATATTGTCTTTCAGTTCGGCCACTTCACCGCGAGCGTCGACCTGGATCGAGCGCGTGAGATCACCCTTGGTCACCGCCGTAGCAACGTCGGCGATTGCGCGAACCTGGCCGGTGAGGTTGGCGGCAAGAAGGTTGACGTTGCCAGTGAGATCCTTCCAGGTGCCGGCGGCGCCCGGGACGTTCGCCTGTCTGCCAAGGCGCCCTTCAACGCCGACCTCACGCGCGACGGTCGTCACCTGATCGGCGAAAGTTGCGAGGGTATCGATCATGTTGTTGATGGTGTCGGTGAGGGCAGCGACCTCGCCCTTGGCGTGCACAGTGAGGCGCTGATTGAGATTACCGTTCGCCACCGCGGTCACCACCTTGACGATGCCGCGGACCTGCTCGGTCAAGTTGGAGGCCATCAAATTGACGTTGTCGGTGAGGTCCTTCCAGGTGCCGGCGACCCCGGGCACCACCGCTTGGCCGCCGAGCTTGCCTTCAGTGCCGACCTCGCGCGCCACGCGGCTGACTTCGCCGGCAAATGCATTAAGCTGGTCGACCATGGTGTTGATGGTATTCTTCAGTTCCAGGATCTCGCCTTTGACGTCGACTGTAATCTTGCGGCCGAGATCGCCGCGCGCCACGGCGGTCGTCACCTCAGCGATGTGACGGACCTGCGCAGTGAGATTGCCGCCCATGGTGTTGACGTTGTCGGTCAGGTCCTTCCATATCCCTGCCACGCCCGGAACCACTGCCTGCACACCGAGCCGGCCCTCGGTGCCGACCTCCCTGGCGACGCGGGTCACTTCGGAGGCGAACGAGCGAAGCTGCTCGACCATGGTGTTGATTGCTTCCTTGAGTTGCAGGATCTCGCCGCGGACGTCGACCGTGATCTTCTTGGAGAGATCGCCGTTCGCCACCGCCACGGTGATTTCAGCGATATTGCGAACCTGGCCGGTAAGGTTCGATGCCATAAAGTTCACATTGTCCGTGAGGTCTTTCCACGTACCGGCCGCACCCGGCACCGCCGCCTGACCGCCGAGCTTGCCCTCGGTGCCAACCTCACGAGCCACACGGGTCACCTCCGAGGCAAACGCGGATAGCTGATCGACCATGGTGTTGATAGTGTTCTTCAGCTCGAGGATCTCTCCGCGCACGTTCACTGTGATCTTTTTGGACAGATCACCATTCGCCACCGCCGTCGTCACCTCGGCGATGTTGCGAACCTGGCCGGTCAGGTTTGACGCCATGAAGTTCACGTTGTCGGTGAGGTCCTTCCAGGTGCCCGCGGCGCCGGACACGACCGCCTGGCCGTCGAGCTTGCCATCGGTGCCGACTTCGCGCGCCACGCGGGTCACCTCGGAAGCGAAGCCGTTGAGCTGATCGACCATCGTATTGACGGTATTCTTCAGCGCCAGAATCTCGCCTCTCACGTCGACGGTGATCTTGCGTGAGAGGTCTCCCTTCGCGACGGCGGTCGTCACCTCGGCGATGTTGCGGACCTGGCTGGTGAGGTTGGACGCCATGAAGTTGACGTTCTCGGTGAGGTCCTTCCAGGTGCCGGCGACGCCGGGCACCACGGCTTGACCGCCGAGCTTGCCCTCGGTACCGACCTCGCGTGCAACGCGAGTCACCTCGAACGAGAAGCCGTTGAGCTGGTCGACCATGGTGTTGATGGTTTCCTTCAACTCCAGTATTTCGCCTCTCACATCGACGGTGATCTTGCGCGAGAGATCGCCGCGCGCGACTGCCGTCGTGACCTGAGCGATGTTGCGGACCTGCGCGGTGAGGTTGGTCGCCATGGCATTCACCGAGTCGGTGAGATCCTTCCAGGTGCCAGCCGTGCCCGGTACGGCGGCCTGACCTCCGAGGCGGCCTTCGGTGCCGACCTCACGGGCTACCCGGGTCACCTCGGAAGCGAACGAGCGGAGCTGGTCCACCATCGTGTTGATCGCTTCCTTGAGCTGCAAAATCTCGCCGCGGACGTCGACGGTGATTTTCTTCGACAAGTCGCCGCTGGCGACCGCGATGGTCACCTCGGCGATGTTGCGAACCTGCGCGGTCAGATTGCCGGCCATCCGGTTGACGGAATCAGTGAGCTCCTTCCAAACGCCAGACGCGCCCCTGACCCGCGCCTGACCGCCAAGCTTGCCCTCGGTGCCGACCTCGCGGGCGACGCGGGTGACCTCCGTGGTAAAAACAGCCAGCTGCTCGATCATCGTGTTGACGAGCTTAGCGGAGCGAAGAAACTCGCCCTTGAGCGGACGCCCATCCACCTCGAGTTCCATCACTTGCCCGAGGTCGCCCTTGGCCACCGCCCCAATCGTCCGCGCAATCTGCGTTGTCGGTCTGACGAGGTCGTCCAGCAGGGAGTTGAAGCAGTCGACTTTGGCGGCCCAACCGCCAATCGCGCCGGGGACCGACATGCGCTGCGTGAGCTGGCCTTGTCGGCCAACCGAGCGGCTCAGTCGCTCCGCTTCGTGCGACAGCCGGGCCTCGTGCGAGACGGCTTGATTGAAGGCCGCGGCGATTTGCCCATCTATCCCATCCCAGTTCGATGGCAATCGCACGGAAAAATTACCATCACGAAAGGCCAGCATTGTCCCCAGGATGTGCCTCGACCTGGCCTCTGCGGTGCCATTCCCGGTTTGCCTTTTCGTCTTGGTCGATCTCTTGGAGCGGATCATCGTTTCCGTCATGACGCACACGATATGAGCTTCTGCGACGAGCATCTCAGGCTTAGCCCGGAGTGCCTCTTCGCGCATGATCGGCGCAGAAAGCTGCCTTGTTGAATGGCGAGGATCGATCCATCTGCATCAGCCCAGCCGCTGCCGAAGCTGCCAGATCTTCCAAGCGCGCTTAGTTATCTAGAATATCAACGTATATGGAAGTCAAGGCGGTCGTTTTTTGCGCAGAAAGCCGGAACAACAAAGCCCAAGGGTCTGGCAATTTGCGCCGCGGGAATCGCGGGCTGAGACTACAGGTCTCACCATGCATCCCCACCCGGCAGGTCGCAGATGACCAACGTGTCATGTGCGAATGTATCAGATCGACGCATGGATTGCACGTCGCAGGCACCGCAAGAGTCCGGTTGACAGGTCTGGCCGTTGCGGCAGCGGGAAGCTTGCAGAAAATTACCAATATCTCTGCCGGATTTGGGCGCCTGACAATCTGCGATCTTATCGGAGTGCAAAATAATGGATGACTCTGACCATAGTCAATCGGATGCTAAAGCTCTGAAAGTAACTGCATCGATCGCCGCGACAATCTTGCACGATTCCCGCCGAGCGTGGCAGATTCCGGCCGAATGCGCGCCGCCCCACCTGATGCCCGCGCATGACATAAGCCGCTGCGTCACGCGGCACTGCGATCGGCATCACAAACCGGGCCTTTATTTGCACCTTCCGATCGGCTCGCGAATCATAACAGCTCGGCGATAAGGGCTCGTTGCCGCCGTTCTGTTTTAGCGTTCATTTTGGTAAATAAATGGATGTGCATGCACGCAAAAATGCGATCGCGCTTCAGCAGCCAAATGGCTCTTACACACTCCGGGGAATCTAATTGGTTTGGACATGCGCGATGCCCGTCGCCTCCCACGCGTGCGCGGGAGGACAGAGGAGGAGGAAACCACCGGCGTCAATCAAGCGAGAAGGCAGTCGTCTACAGAGCGAAGACATAGAGCATCGACGCCGTCGATGTGTTCTTGAGTTCGGGCGCCTGGGGAATGATGTTCTGCGGCTGCCGCGAACCTGCGAGCACCGCCACATACTGCTTGCCGTTCACGGCATAGCTGATAGCCGGGGCATTGATGCCGGTGCCGACATTGAAACTCCACAATTCCTTGAGCGTCCTCGCATCATAAGCGCTGAACGTGCCGTCGATGTGTCCGAGGAAGACGAGATTGCCGGCAGTCGCCAGCGCACCGGCGAAATTCGCGTAGTCGAGCCGAAGGTTCGCCTTGATCTCGCCCATGGTCGGGTCCACGGCCTTGAGGGCGCCGTAAAGGCGTGGGTCCGGAGCCTTGAACGGCCCGCCGGTGAAGCGCTCACGCGCTCTCACGGGGCCGCCCTGGTCGTCGCGATCTTTCTGCTCGACCGTCAGGGTGGAACTGCACCCCTCGATCGACGGGATATAGATCAGTCCCAGTTGCGGATTGTAGGCGCTGGGCTGCCAGTTCTTGCCACCAGATACCGAGGGGCACAGCTTGTCGCCGACCGGCCGCGCCCGCGTGCCGTGGCTTCCCGGCGTATAGATCTGCGTGTCTGCTTTGGGATCGTAATTGAGCGGCTTGCCGGTCTTGGGATCGAGCCCGGGAGTCCAGTTCAACTGATCGACATACTGCTTGCCGGCGATGAACGAGCCGTTGATGCGGTCGAGCGTATAGAAGAAGCCGTTGCGCGCCGCATGGACCACGAGCTTGCGATCCTCACCACTAATTTTCGCATCAATGATGGGATGTTCGGAAATCTCGTCGAAATCATAGGGGTCGTTCGGGGTGTACTGGTAGCCCCACTTGATCTTGCCGTCGTTCGGGCTGATGGCAAGCACGCTGGCGGCCCATTTATTGTCACCTGGCCGGTACTCTGTGTCGAAGTCCGGGCCCGCATTGCCAATGCCCTGGTAGAACGTGTCGGACTGCGGATCGTAGGTCGCAGTCTCCCAGACCGACCCGCCGCCGTGGCGCCAGTGCTCCTTGCCGCCTTTCCAGGTCTCGCTACCGGCTTCGCCGGCGCCCGGGATCGTGTAGGTGCGCCACGCTGCTTTACCGGTGTTGAGATCGGTTGCCTCGATGAAACCCCGGATGCCGTATTCGCCGCCGGCAGGCCCCACGATGGCGAGGTCGCGGATGACGAGAGGAGCGACGGTGAGCGTCTCGCCGAGGGCGGGGTCAGCGACCTTGCGCTCCCAGGCCACTTCGCCGGTCGCCTTGCTTATGGCGAACATGCGGCCATCGAGCGCGATCGAGATGACTTTGTCTTTCCACAGTGCGACGCCCCGGTTATTCACGCCGCAGCATGCGACATCGCCTGCCCAGGCGCGATCGGTACCGGGGTCCATTTTCCATTTGATGATGCCGCGCTTTCCGGAGGAGAGATCGATGGCATAGACCGAACCCCAGCCATCCGGCACGTACATCATGCCGTCCTCGACGAGCGGCGTTGCTTCGAGATTGCCGAACGCATAGCGCCCGCCGCTCTGGAAGCCGGACAGTGCCACCGTGAAGGCCAGCTTGAGGTTCTTCACCGTGTCGGTGTTGACGTCCTTAAGCAGCGAGAAGCGATGGCCCTGGTAATTGCCGTGATGGAGAATCCAGTTCTGGGGCTCGCGTTGCACATTGAGCGCGCGTTCCTGCGTCATGTCGGCCGCGCAGGCTGGCGCGACCGCCGTTGCCATCAGCAGTGAGCTCGTGAAAGCGACAGCGTGAATTTTTGTGGTCATGGCGTCTCCCCTTTTTTTAAGCCGTCGTCGCGCAGTCTGCTGTGCACGACGAGCAAGTGGACCAGCGTCCTTCGTGACGAAATCACCACGATCGCCCGCGCCTCGCGTCAGATACGTTTCTTTCCGTTAATTGGTGCCATTGCCGGACTCTGCCCCCGTTATCCGGCTAAGCTTTCCGCTTAGCGCAGATTGTGACAAGGTTATCAAATATACTTTAGCAAAGCAGTAGGCCATTTTTACGCGGTCAGACCAAAATGAGGCCCAAGCGCACAATGCCGGGCCGCAACAACCGCAGGAGGAGACGATGCTCTATAAGAGCTTGATCGGTTTGGTCCGGCTGGCGGCGCTGGGGCGATATCGACGAGCAACGTTCACGCATCTCAAGACAGGCCCCCGACCGGAGTGGTCAGTCGGGACGCTTCGCCGCCCGCGGGCTTCCCGGCCAGCCCCTCCTTCGATCAGACCAAGGGGCCGGGGTCCCTTTCAGCAGGCCCAGCTGACACCGCAATGTCAGAACATCCCAAAACATCAGCACGGCGGATCAGATCGATGGCGAACGCGGCGACTATTCCATCGCTCGCTGTCTCCCAGGCGGCATGCCGCGGATGATGATGGCTTTCGAACCTCAATAATACATAATACATTATCTTGATTGGCGGAAATGATCACTATCGCCGGATTGATGGACGCGATCGGCCAATGGATCGAGCCGACTTACCAATTCCAAGCGCGAGCCTTGCGTAGCTGGGGAACCTCGAAGGCACCTGAAAAATCGCAGCCAGCAGCGGACAGTTCCGAGCGACAACCCCGCGTGTTCGCCGTCGACAGCGCCGACGACTTAGCCCTCCTTGATCCGCCGGCGGATCTATTTCAAGTTCCTGGGCCCGGGGGCGACCATCAGGGAGTCCATTGGCATGCGGGCGCAACCCGCAAATTAGCAGGACGCCTGTTCGGCGAACCGAATTGACAAAGTTCGCGACGACGGGTGTTGCACCGCAGCCACGCCGCCAGGATCCTTGTCGAATGCGTAAGGAAGCAGACCGACAACCAAAATTCTTGGTGCTTTGCCGACACGACTGATCGTCAGGTTTTTATCCAATCTCCTGCGGAATGGCGAGCAGTCGTAAATTGGCCCCGGCGCCGTTCAATCCTGTCCGGCGCTGGGGCCGACGCCTATTTCCAGCACGATTCGAGCACGGTCACCAATGGTTGATATGAATTTTCTTTCATCTGATCCCGCCAGTTTGGATACCCTGGGTCTGCATGGGCGCCGACCTAGACTTGGCGCCGACTTCCAGGCGATCCGTAACGCCGTACGCACCACGCCACGTTCGATCCATTCTCACGTGTTAAACGAGCCATTACCCGAAAGGATTGCCGAGCTGCTGAGCCAGCTCGATCAGCAACTCAGGCAGCTCGATGAGCCAAAAGACGCCGGCGATGTAGCGCACTGACGGCGGACGGCAGCCGGCTACCGCAACAGCGGCGTCCTCGCTGTCGGCGGAGGGAAACCTCGAGAGTTCGCCGGCGCGGTCTTGTGCTCAAATTCAACGCATCAACTCGTTAAAATCACGTAGCTTGCCAAACCAGCAACCAGGCTCTCCGCAGCATCGCTGCGACATCACCTGGACCGCGCGTTCGCCGGCGCCGCGCGTCCGGTTCAGCGGCGCCGCGTCCGCAGGTGCGTGCCCAACTTGGCGTGCCATCCGAGCTCGGGTGCGGGCGCCGTTTCGGCGCCCCCCACCCGGTCCACCCCGAAAAAGAAAATCGGTGGCGGCCCGTGCGGACCATCTAGTTTCGCATCACCGTGGCGCCGCAGGTCGCGACGGATCGTTCGCGAGGCGGTCGAGCGCGACCAAATCCTGCGGAAACCCTGTCGCGATCGAGGCGTCTTTGGCGTTGCGCAGCGCCGCTCCGAGCGCCCGGCTCGGGGACGCCGCGCGCGAGGAGGTCGGCTTGAGCAGAGCGTTTTGCGCGCCCGATGGACGCTCGCCCGTTCCATGCCTGGCGCCGTGGCGACGGCCGTTGTCCCGAGGTCCGGCGTTTCATCTCGCGACGCGTGGCCAGGCTCAACATCGAGGAAGAATTGCGGGGACGAGGCGCGATTCTGTCGAGAATCCGACCGACAACAGACAAGGGCGTTCACTTTGCTACCCCTGACTCTAGCGGAGGGGACCATGAGAGCGAGGCGCAAATGGATACCACGACGAGTTCCGCGCAATCCGAGTTCGCCCCCTCATTGCCCGTCAAGCCGTCGGCCGAGGCCCCCGCTTTTGGTCCAGCCGTTCTGAAAAATGACCAGGCGCTGGCCAAGCGTTCATGGCTCGGCAGGCTGGCCCCCCTCGTCTTAACGCTTCTGCTTGGCATGGCGGTCACTTTGGTATGGCAGAGCTATGGCGATGCCGCCAGACACCTGATCGTATCAGCTGCTTCTTCTCTGGATCAGCAGCAGTTCAACCCGATATCGCCCGATCTCAACGCGATCCGGCAAAGCATCGATGGGCTCGCCATTAGCATCACCACCAATCAGGAGCAGATAATGCGCAGCCTCGACCAGCTCACGGCGAGCCAGGAGCAGATGAGGCGGGAGATCGCCAAGGTGCAGGCGGTCGAGCAGTACGTGCTTTACAAGAACTCAGACCCTCCGCCACGGGCCGTTGCTGCTCCGATGCCAAGACCTATTCAGCGGCCGTCGCAGGCACCGACCGCGCTCACTCCCGCCAAAAATCCTTGAACCGGCGCGGTGCGAGGACCGTATAGGCCCCGCCGCCCTTCTTTCTGCCTCGCGATGCTGCTCGCCGCGTGCCCCAGCGCGACCGGGCGGCTGTGTTTCTGTCAACGCACCCGAAACACTCCGGTGGCGGGCGTATCAGGCTCCACGAAGCCGTGCTATCAAGATAATTACTATTCGATCGCCAGGATGAACCCGACCGGGATCATCCCCAAGGCTACGCCGGTCGACCTGGCAGAGCCACCCGATCGGGCGCGGCTGGCAGCCGCTCAACAAGGAGGATAAGGTGCTCGAGCTTTACCATAGTATCAATTCGGTCTGCGCCCAGAAGGTGCGGATCGCGCTCGAGGAAAAGGGGCAGCAGGCCGAGGACCACATCATGACGCTGCGCGGGGACCAATACGACCCCGGGTACCTGAAGCTCAATCCGAACGGCGTGGTGCCCACGCTCGTCCACGACGGCGTGCCGATCACCGAATCCGCGCTGATCCTCTATTACATCGACGACGCCTTCCCGGAGCCGCCGCTAATGCCAAAGGAGCCGCAGGCGCGGCACCGCGTACGCATGTACAACAAGCTGATCGACGAGTATTTGCACAACTCGTGTATGATCCTGACTTTCGCCACCGCATTCCGCCCAGCCTTCCTGAAGATGGCGCGGGAGGTATGGCAAGCCGAGATTGCCAAGTCGCCGCTCAAGCGCCGCGCGGAGTACAAGCGCAGCGTGATCGAGCACGGGCTTGATTCTGAGTTCGTGGCCGATGCGCTGGCGCAGCACAACAAGCTCTTAGCCTGGATGGCCGGCTCGCTGAACGGCAGCCAGTACTTGGCTGGCAACAGCTTCTCCAACGCGGATTGCGCGGTCATTCCCTATATCCTGCGGCTGGAACTGCTGAAGCTCGGCGCACTATGGGACCGCTACCCCGCTATTGCTGACTGGTGGGCGCGCATGCGCGTGCGGCCCTCGGTCAAAGCCACGATCTTCGATCGTATGTCGGCGACGGACTGGGCACCATTCAAGAATCTCACGCCTGATCCGTGGGCGAAGGTGCAGGCGTTGTTGAAAGCAGCCTGATTTGCAGGCCCGGCGATCTGTCGGGCAGAGCCGAGGCTCGTATAGGCAAAGAGAGAGACCCATGTTGCGAACCGTCATATTCCTTGCCGTATTCTTGCTAAACTCGGTGCTTTCCCCGAACGCGAGTGCAGCAACAAAAGCCATCAAGTTCGGCAGACTCTGGGATGGCCATCGCCTCATCGCGAACGCTGTCGTGATCGTCGAGAATGACAAGGTTCAGCGGGTTACCGCTGGCGATGAAGTACCGGCCGAAGCCGAGGTCATCGATCTCCGCCGATATACGGGCATTCCTGGGATGATCGATTCGCATACGCACGTGACGTATTACTGGGACGGAGCGCCCGATACGACGCCGCGTCGCCAGCCGCCGCGCCACGTTGCGGTTACAGTTTTCCTGGCACAGCAAAACGCGAGAAAAACGCTGGAGGCGGGCGTGACCACAATTCGCGATCTGAACGCTGCGGGCGGCGCGGACATCGCCATGCGCGATCTGATCAATATGGGCGCAATGGTGGGACCGCGAATGTTCGTGTCCGGAACAGGCCTTCGGACTAGCGTCAACCGTCCGGATATTGGCGATCGAGTGGCAGAAGCTGCCAATCAGGCGAGGGCCGTCATTGATGGCGGTGCAGACTGGGTGAAAGTCTTCGCATCGACGGGCGGCTTCGACAATGTCACCGGCGACCAGACGATGAGCTACGAGGAAATCAAGGCCATTGTCGATACGGCTCATGCGGCCGGTCACAAGGTCGCAATTCACTCCTACGGCCCGGCAGCCGCGCGCGATGCGATCCGCGCCGGGGGCGATACACTCGAACATGCAACCGACATGGACGATGACACCATTGCGGAACTGGCCCGGAAGAAGATCTGGTACGTTCCGACGATCGATCACAACCAGTACTACGTAGAAAACGCCGATGATGTGTACAAATTTCCGGCCGGCGCGAAGGAGAATCTAAGCAATTACATTGTGCGGAATTTTGAAACAGCCAGGAAAGCCCATAGCGCCGGAGTGCGCATGCTGGTGGGATCCGATGCGGTATATAACGGGTTCGGGCTGAACATGCGAGAGCTCACATGGTTCGTGAAGCTCGGAATGACTAACCAGCAGGCGCTGCAAGCCGCGACTGTGTTACCGGCGGAAATGCTCGGGTTCGAGAATAGCCTTGGCTCCGTCGCTCCCGGCTACTTTGCCGACATCGTCGGCGTAGAAGGCGATCCACTCACCAATATCGACGCCGCAGTCAGAAACGTGCGTTGGGTCATGAAGGGCGGTGTCGTGGTGGTGGATAAAACAGGGGGCCGTTAGTACTACTGTGTCAGTGGTTCGATGTGGTTGTTGAAATTATTGGGTTTTTCAAAAATGACTCAGTTTTGAAAAATCATGTAATTTCAATTAGATACAATTCTTATGACTCTGTAGTACTAACGCATTGCGTTCGCCCAAGCCCCTCACGACTCGGTTACCGTTCAGGCCCCTTCGCATCGGGGTAGCGGGCCTCCCAAGCAGGGACGAGCGAACCGGTCAGGCAAACAGGATCGACGACAGGCGCCGTCGCCCTGAGATCGTGTGCTCGTCGGTCGGACCCCAG
>JASHRR010001300.1 GCA_030037185.1 Xanthobacteraceae bacterium
TGCTGCAGCAGCGCTTTGCTTCACCCTCCCAGCTTCACCACCCCAGGCGCAGCTACGATTAGCTGGCGAGCCGCGATATACGGCGAGCGGCGACCTGCTGCTGCCGGACGGGTTCGAAACCTGGGTTTTCGTTGGCTCCAACCTGGGATTGTCTTACACGCCCGATGCGGCGGCGGCTTCTGCGCCGCCGCCGCGCCCGGGGAGGCAGCAATTTCACAACGTGTCCATCAACCGGGCCGGATACGATTATTTCTTGGCGAACGGCCGGTTTCGCGACATGACGGTTCTGGTGATGCAGGTTTTCGAAGCTGCCGACAAGGAGCCGAAGGACGTGTTGGCAAGCGGCCTATTCAATGGCCGGAGGGTCGGCCTCGAGGTTGCCGTGAAGAATGGGTCTCGCCCCGACGGCAAGACGACCGCGTGGGCCTATTACAATTTCACCGATCCGTCAGACCGCTCCAAACTGCTTGCGTCGGCAGCGGCGTTTCCCGACCAAGCCTGTGCGAATTGCCATCAGCGCCATGCCAGCATCGATAATGTCTGGGTTCAGTTTTATCCGGCTTTGCGAGATCGCAAGCAGTAGCGCATTTTCTCCCCCCTGGCATCACCGCACGATGCTGCAAGCCAGTTGCGCGGCTGCACGCGATAACCCGAGCTCATCGAAAACGTGCCAACCAGCAATCCGCCACCTTAAGCGGGCGGGTGGCCGCGAACCCGCCCTGCCGTTTGCGTTCGAGTCAATTCGCCTTGAGCTGGTCGGCAACCTTGGCAACGCCCGCCTTGGCGCAGGCCTCGTCGCCGGTCTGACTCGATCCGCTGACGCCGACCGCTCCGATGGTGTCGTCGCCGACCTTGATCGGCACGCCGCCGCCCAGCGCGATGACGTCGGCGAGCTGCCGCTGCGCAGCCAGATCCGCTCCATCCTTCGTCTGCTGCGCCCATTCGAGCGATGGGCGGCGGAACGTGCGGGCCGTATACGCCTTGCGCCGTGCCAGCTCGAAGTTGTGCGGGGAGGGGTTGTCGGATGCAATAAAGATGCGTACGCGGCCGGCGCGGTCGACCACCGCAACGGAAATGGCGACGTTGGTCTTTGCGCATTCCTCGATGGCGCCCTGCGCGATCGCGAGGCCCAGTTTCCATGTAATGTCGCGCTCCATCTGGACCTGGGCATTTGAAGCGCAGGGCAACAGAGCGAGCGCGATGGTGCCCGCTGCCAATCCGGCTTTTGTGAGCATCAATAAGTCCTCCCGTCGAAGCATTGCCAACCTTTGAAAAGCGGCGCTCCCCGCAATAACCCTGCATGCGGGAGCGCCTCGAGCGACTCGCTTGCCGGGCACGTGGCGCCCCGCATGATTAAAGGCCTTTGCGGCGCCACAATGCAAGGACCACAAAACGAAGGGCGCCCGACGCAGAAAGCCTCACCCCCCAGCGGGCAGTTGATCTTCCGCGGCATCCACGCAACGCGACTTGCTCGGTTCCGCGGCGGCCGATTGCGGCCGAGCTTGGGCGAGCCCGCTACGCAATTCCGCCGAGAATTTCGTGTTGATAGGAGGGGTTGTCTTTTGCATCTGCCCAAGCTTGGCCGTGCCGATCGGCTTGGCCTTCCTCTTTGAACCTTGAACTGAGAGGTGCTGGCGTCGTGCAATCCCGAGAATACGGTTTTCGAACGTAACGCCACCGGGCACCCGAAGGTTGGGACATGAAATCAGAAAGCCACTTCTGCCTCGATCGTGCGGCTAAATGTCTGGACATGGCGGAACACGTGCCGGCGCAATACCGGAGAGATTTCGTCCGCATCGCGCGCAGATGGGTCGCGCTGGCTCGCGAGGAGGCCGAGTGGGAAGCTGAGTCGGAAGAATCGGCGCCCTGGTCAGCGCGAATTTCAGCCGACCCCAGTCATGCGTAACAGGCCATTCACGCTTCGCCTTGCCCACCCTACCGACCGGAGCGCGGTCAGGCCTTCAGCCTCAGCAACGTATCCGCGTTTGCGTGGGTCAGCTTTGCCATGTCGGCCGGCGCCAGAGAGAGGCGATCCAGGAAGGCCCGCGCCTTCGGGTTTGGGGCATAAGGGTAGTCGACCGAGAACATGATCCGGTCGATGCCGAAGGTCTCGAGCGCGGCCAGAAACGGCGGCTCGGTGAAAATCCCGCTGGTGGTGATCCACACCTGGTCGAGGATGGCGCGACTCACCGGCCGTTTTAAGTGGTCGATATCGAGGGCAAAGACGTCGTCGACGCGCGCCAGCATCATCGGCAGCATTTCGCCCATATGGCCGATGATCAGCTTGAGCCGCGGATGGCGGTCGAGCGTTCCGGCAATCACCATGCGCAGCACGTGGATTGCAGTCTCCGAGTGCCAGCCCCAGCCGGCACTCTCAAGCACGCGTGCGGGACCTGCCGGCAGCTCGGAGAAATAGGCCTGTCGCACGGGCTCAGGCGGCAGGTGGGGATGGACGTAGACGGGCACGTCGAGCTCGACAGCTGCAGCCAGCAGACCGTCATAGCTCGGGTGGTCGAGGAAGCGGCCATTGGTGGTGCCGTTGATGAGCGCACCAACAAAACGCAGCTCCTTTACGGTACGGGCGAGCTCGTTGGCGGCTGCGTCCGGGTCCTGCATCGGCAGCGTGGCGAAGCCCGCGAAACGATCGGGACGGCGAGCGACCGCCGCGGCAAGGTAATCATTGATCTGTCGGCTCATCGCGACACCGTCGGCACCGGGAACCAGATCGGGGCCGGGGCCAGTGCTCGAGAGCACCTGCACCGTGATGCCCGCCTGATCCATCGACTGCAACCGCCGCTCGCCGATTTCGGGGAGAAGCTCAAGGGGACTGGGGCCGGTCGGCGGCAGCGTCCTCTTGCGGAATCCGCGGCGGCTGATTGCGGACGGATCGATACGGCTGGTCAGCGCCGGAGCCGTAAAATGCTCTTCGAGAGCGACGGTGCGCATGCGGGGCGTTCTCCGATTCCTCGCCGCCTTGTGGCATCGTTGCCGTCATCCGGCAAGCGCGGGGTGGCCCGACGCATCATCCCTTTGGGTGGCCCAGGCCTGATCGGCCGGCCGAGCGGGATCGCACCACCCGTGATTGGGTGGAACATTGTGGTCGCCCCGGTGGGGGCGGCAACGGAGCGCCATCCGGGCGACCATCGCCCCCAGCCGGCTGCTGCCGGCGACTTGATTTTACCGGCGCCACGCACTAGATGGATTTATCGCCTGCGGCCCGGTTTCGGACTTCCGCAGCGTTCCTATCCCCCCACAAACGGGCCGGCGAGCGGTCTCATCCCTCAAGGATCGGGCAGGGCGGGGGTGCGCGGCTTGCCCTCGCGGCGCGTGGCGGCGCGACAAATCGGAAGGCGTACGGCAATCAGTATGGTCGGAATCGATGTGATGGCAAAGATCAGCCCTTTCAAATTTTTGCAGGAAGTGCGCCAGGAGGTCGCCAAGGTCACCTGGCCGAGCCGGCGCGAGACCACCATCACCACCATTATGGTGTTCGTGTTTGCGGCCGCAGCTGGCGTGTTCTTCCTGATGTCGGATCAAATCATCCGCATGCTGGTGACGCTCGTGCTCGGCATCGGCCGTTGAATGCGACGTTCATGGACACCCCCCTCGATGGTGTTGGTGTTCGCCGGCAGTGGCGGGCGTTTTTTGATTTTGGCCGCAAAAGTCATTCGCCAGCAGTGACGTTTTTGCTGGACATGGTCAGTGAATAAAACCGTGGGAACGACGGCCATGGCTAAGCGCTGGTACATCATCCACGCCTATTCAAACTTCGAAAACAAGGTCGCCGAATCGATCCGAGAGCAGGCCAAGCAACGCGGTTTGTCGGATTTGTTCGAAGAGGTTATGGTGCCGAAGGAAAAGGTCGTTGAGGTGCGCCGCGGCCGCAAAGTCGACGCCGAGCGCAAGTTCTTTCCCGGCTATGTGCTGGCGAAAATGGATCTCACCGACGAGGCTTTCCACCTCATCAAGAACACTCCGAAGGTCACGGGCTTCCTGGGGGCAGACAACAAGCCGACGCCGATCTCGGAGGTGGAGGCCGCGCGCATCCTGCACCAGGTGCAGGAGGGCATCGAGCGGCCGAAGCCGTCGGTTTCCTTCGAGGTCGGTGAACAGGTCCGCGTCTCGGATGGTCCCTTCGCGTCCTTCAATGGCGTTGTCGAGGAGGTCGATGAGGCGCGCTCCCGGCTCAAGGTCGCGGTGTCGATTTTTGGCCGCGCCACGCCGGTCGAGCTTGAATTCGGCCAGGTGGAAAAGGGCTAACCGGGCTCTGATCAGCGGATTGAGCGCGACCATTGTGGTTCATCCGTCCGCCGCACCCGGCTGTTAACGGGGCGACCACCAGGGTCGCGCCCCGTGCATTTGCTCAGGGTCGCTTGCACCGGGCACAAAAAGGGGCTTGCATCAGGCGCAATTGCGGTTAAGGACGGCATTCCCGGTTCCGCTCCGCGGAGCGTGAAGGGAAGGTTCGGGTGACTCCGGCCTTAACGTTGTTGTGGAAGGCGGCGGGCGGTTGCCAACCGCTCGTTTGAGCCGCACCACGAGCTCGGCGCCCCCTCCCTTCCGGCTCCCCTGGCCGGCAGGAAGGCAGTGCCGCAGGGAGTTGTTCATGGCAAAGAAAATCACCGGCTACGTGAAATTGCAGGTGCCGGCGGGTTCGGCAACCCCGCAGCCGCCGATCGGCCCAGCGCTCGGTCAGCGCGGCCTCAACATCATGGAGTTCTGCAAGGCCTTCAACGCTCAGACCCAGAAGCTTGAGAAGGGCTCGCCGATCCCGGTCGTCATCACCGTTTACGCCGACCGCTCCTTCACGTTCGAGATGAAGACGCCGCCGGTCTCCTTCTTTCTCAAGAAGGCGGCCAATCTCCAGGCGGGCGCCAAGGCGCCCGGACGCGAGAAGGTGGGCAGCGTCACAAGGGCGCAGGTAAAGGAAATCGCCGAGCAGAAGCTCAAGGACCTCAACTGCGATACGATCGAGTCCGCAATGCGGATGATCGAGGGGTCCGCCCGTTCGATGGGCCTTGAGGTGAGGGAGTAGCGGCCAATGTCGAGCCATGGAAAACGCGTCTTGAAGACCCGCGAGGGCATCGACAGGGCAAAGCTCTACCCCCTCGATGAGGCCGTGAAGATGATCAAGGCCCGGGCCAATGCGAAATTCGACGAGACCGTCGAGATCGCCATGAACCTCGGGGTCGATCCCCGCCATGCCGACCAGATGGTTCGCGGCGTGGTGTCGCTGCCAAACGGCACCGGCCGCACGGTCAGGGTTGCGGTGTTCGCCCGTGGCGCCAAGGCCGATGAGGCGCGTGCCGCGGGTGCTGACGTGATCGGGGCTGAGGATCTGGTCGAACGCGTCAACAGCGGCACTATCGATTTCGACCGCTGCATTGCGACACCGGACCTGATGCCGCTGGTGGGGCGGCTCGGCAAGGTGCTCGGCCCGCGCGGTCTGATGCCGAATCCGAAGGTTGGCACCGTGACCATGGACATCGCCGGCGCCGTTAAGGCCTCGAAGGGCGGTGCCGTCGAATTCCGCGTCGAGAAGGCCGGGATCGTCCATGCTGGCGTCGGCAAGGCTTCGTTTCCGGCCGACAAGCTTGCGGAAAACATCAGGGCTTTTGCGGATGCGGTGCAGAAAGCAAAGCCACAGGGCGCCAAGGGGCAGTTTATCAACCGGATCGCCATCTCCTCCACCATGGGGCCCGGCGTAAAGATTGAGCCGGCGAGCGTGATGGCGAGCAGCGCTGCGGCGCATTAGGGGGCGGCAGCCCCCCTCCCGGGCTGGCCGGCAAGGTAAACCGGCACGGCAAAATAGCCCTACAAAAAACACAAAAACTACTTGGCAACGGCGTGGCGAGCGGCTAAATAGTTGATAAGAAGCGTGCCGGGCAGAGGTGTCGGCGCGCTTTCGCGCGCTTTCTAGCGAGATCGGCGGTCAGGAACTTTGTCCTTATCAGATATCCAGGCGGACCCATCTGAAAAGGCGGGCGAGAGGCTTTCCGTTCGCTGCATGAACGCGCTGAGGCCACCTGTGTCTTTTCGGGTGGCGTCCTGTCCGAGACTGCAGGCGTCCGAGCACGGCGCGAGGGCTTAATTCGGAGCTTAAGAAACATCTTAGGCTTTGTACCTGCACAGACGGGGGAAGATCGGTTCCGGGGGCAACCCCGCTACGGTTCGAACCTTAGACCTTGGCGGCGCTGGCTTTTTCAAGGTGGCGTCGGTTCAAGGGGGCAGGCATGAGGAGCGCTGCACGGTCGGCCCGGCTTCCTGCTGCCTATGCGCGAGGGTAGCACGTGAGCACAGGCGGTGCAGGAGGTCGTAAATAGGCGGCTTGCCGCCCAGCAGGGCTGAGCACCCGATCCCTGCAGGGCAAATGCCGCCAACCGGAGAGAGCAAGTGGATCGAGCGGCAAAAAAAGAGCTCGTTGCGGAGCTGAATGGGGTTTTCAAAGCCAGCAGCGTCGTGATTGTGGCTCACTATGCCGGCCTCACGGTTGCCGACATGCAGAAGCTGCGGATGCAGATGAAGCAGGCAGGCGCGCAGGTGAAGGTCGCCAAGAACCGCCTTGCCAAGATCGCTCTTGACGGCACCGACGTGGCGGTGGTCGCCCCCCTCCTTAAGGGGCCGGCCGTGCTCGCCTATTCGGGCGATCCGGTGGCTGCGCCAAAGGTCGCCTCTGACTTCGCCAAGACTAACGACAAGTTCGTTATCCTGGGCGGAGCAATGGGCAGCACCGCCTTGAATCCTGATGGCATCAAGGCGCTCGCCGCGCTGCCGTCCCTTGATCAATTGCGGGCCAAGCTGGTCGGCCTCATTCAGGCACCAGCCACCAAGATTGCGCAGCTTGTCAATGCCCCGGCCGCGAAGGTGGCGAGGGTGGTTCAGGCCTATGCCGACAAGGGCGAAGCCGCCTGACGGCCTTGCCGATCGCGTTGAAGTTCGAACCCTGAAGGATAGCAACACAATGGCTGATTTGTCGAAACTCGTGGACCAACTGTCGAGCCTCACGGTGCTGGAAGCCGCTGAACTGGCAAAGCTTTTGGAAGAGAAATGGGGGGTTTCCGCGGCTGCGGCGGTGGCGGTTGCGGCCCCAGGAGCCGGCGGCGCGGCTGCCGCCGCTCCGGTTGAGGAAAAGACCGAGTTTACGGTCGTTCTGGCAGCGGCTGGCGACAAAAAGATCGAGGTCATCAAGGAAGTTCGGGCGCTTACCGGATTGGGCCTCAAGGAAGCAAAGGACCTCGTCGAAGGTGCGCCGAAGAATGTTAAGGAAAGCGTGTCCAAGGAAGAGGCCGAAAAGGTTAAGGCCCAACTGGAAAAGGCAGGCGCCAAGGTGGAACTCAAGTAAGCAGGCCTGCGTCGAACTCTGCCTTTACCATAGCCCGCATGGGAGGAAGTTGCGCAACCCCCCCCTGCCTCCCCTCCCTGGCAAGCCGGGGAGGGAAGGAAGGGGGGCGAGCGCAAAGCGTGCGTGCGTTTGCGCCCCTCCCGAGCCTCTCCGGGACCGGCAAGGAGGGGAACCGAAGAGGGCGATCGGGGCAGTCGTTGAGCTTTGGACGATGGATGAATGGACCCCTATATATGGTTTTGACTAATCACTCCATGCCTGGGCGAACAAGACGTTGAGAGTAGCCAAGTCCCTGCTCCTCACGTGTCTGCGTCGGCGGGGTCGGCTACGAGAAGGCGGAAATTATTCCTTCCGCCGCGTTGTTTTCTGTTCCGGGCGGGACCACCGAGGTTCGCCGGGAGACTCCGCCACCCGTCAAGGCGTGCGGAGGAAGTAAAGAGGCCAAGATGGCACAGACGTTCACCGGTCGTAAACGGGTCCGCAAGTTCTTTGGCAAAATCGAAGAAGTCGCAGAGATGCCGAACCTCATCGAGGTTCAAAAGGCGTCCTACGATCAGTTTCTTCTGGTCAAAGAGCCCGCTGGCGGACGTCCCGACGAGGGTTTGCAAGCGGTATTCAGGTCGGTGTTCCCGATCTCCGATTTCTCGAACACGGCGCAACTCGAATTCGTCCGCTACGAGTTCGAGGCGCCAAAATATGATGTCGATGAGTGCCGCCAGCGCGGCATGACCTATGCGGCGCCGCTCAAGGTGACGTTGCGCCTCATCGTCTTCGATATCGACGAAGAAACGGGTGCGCGCTCGGTCAAGGACATCAAGGAGCAGGATGTCTACATGGGCGACATTCCGCTCATGACCAACAACGGCACCTTCATCGTCAACGGCACCGAACGGGTGATCGTTTCCCAGATGCACCGTTCGCCGGGGGTGTTCTTCGATCACGACAAGGGCAAGACGCATTCCTCCGGCAAGCTGTTGTTTGCGGCCCGCATTATTCCGTATCGCGGTTCCTGGCTCGACATCGAGTTCGACGCCAAGGACGTCGTCTATGCGCGCATCGACCGCCGCCGCAAGATCCCGGTGACGTCGCTGATGTTCGCGCTCGGCATGGATGGCGAGGAAATCCTCAACACTTTTTATAAGCAGGTCGTCTACAAGCGCTCGAAGGACGGCTGGCGGGTTCCGTTCGACGCCAACCGTATGCGCGGCTACAAGGCGGTGAACGATCTCGTCGATGCGGACAGCGGAAAGGTCGTCGTCGAGGCCGGCAAGAAGATTACCGTGCGCCAGGCGCGCCAGCTCGCCGAAAGAGGCCTGCGGGCGCTGCGGATTACCGACGAGGAACTGATCGGGCACTACATCGCCGAAGACCTCGTCAATATGAAGACCGGCGAGATCTATGCGGAGGCCGGCGCCGAGATCAATGAGAAGATGCTCAAGACGCTGCACGAGGAGGGCTACCGGGAAATCCCGGTACTCGACATCGACCACGTCAATGTCGGCGCCTATATCCGCAATACGCTTCATATCGAAAAGAACATGACCCGCGAGGATGCGCTGTTCGACATCTACCGCGTCATGCGCCCAGGCGAACCGCCGACTCTCGAAACCGCCGAGACCATGTTCCGCTCGCTGTTCTTCGATCCGGAACGCTATGATCTTTCCGCCGTCGGTCGTGTCAAGATGAACATGCGTCTTGACCTGCAGACAGAAGATACGGTCCGCGTGCTGCGCAAGGATGACATCATCGGCGTCATCCGCACCTTGGTCGACCTGCGCGACGGCAAAGGCGACATCGACGATATCGACCATCTTGGCAACCGCCGGGTGCGTTCGGTTGGCGAATTGATGGAAAACCAGTATCGGATCGGCCTGTTGCGCATGGAGCGCGCCATCAAGGAGCGCATGAGCTCGGTCGACATTGACACCGTGATGCCGCAGGACCTCATCAACGCCAAGCCGGCGGCGGCCGCGGTGCGCGAGTTCTTCGGCTCCTCGCAGCTTTCCCAGTTCATGGACCAGACCAACCCGCTGTCCGAGATCACCCACAAGCGGCGGCTGTCCGCTCTCGGACCTGGGGGACTTACCCGCGAGCGCGCCGGCTTCGAGGTGCGCGACGTCCATCCGACCCATTACGGCCGCATCTGCCCCATTGAGACTCCCGAAGGTCCCAACATCGGCCTGATCAATTCGCTCGCGACCTATGCGCGGGTGAATAAATACGGCTTCGTCGAGACGCCCTATCGCAAGGTCAAGGACGGCCGCGTGACCGACGAGGTGATCTATCTCTCGGCGATGGAGGAAGGCCGCTACTACGTCGCCCAGGCCAACGTGCCGCTCGACTCCAGGCAACGCTTCACCGAGGATCTCGTCGTCTGCCGGCATGCCGGCAACGTGCAGATGGTTGCGACCGACCGGGTCGACTACATGGACGTTTCGCCCAAGCAGTTGGTGTCGGTGGCGGCAGCGCTGATTCCGTTCCTGGAGAACGACGACGCCAACCGTGCGTTGATGGGCTCCAACATGCAGCGGCAGGCGGTCCCCCTGGTGCGCGCGGAGGCGCCGTTTGTGGGCACCGGCATGGAAGGCGTGGTCGCCCGCGATTCCGGCGCTGCCATCGCGGCGCGGCGCACCGGTATCATCGACCAGGTCGACGCCACCCGTATCGTGGTGCGCGCCACCGAGGATCTCGACCCCACCAGGTCGGGCGTCGACATCTATCGGCTGATGAAGTTCCAGCGCTCGAACCAGAACACCTGCATCAACCAGCGCCCGCTGGTGAAGGTCGGCGATGCGGTGAAGAAAGGGGATATCATCGCCGACGGCCCTTCCACCGATCTCGGCGAGCTTGCGCTTGGCCGCAACGTCCTCGTCGCCTTCATGCCGTGGAACGGCTACAACTTTGAGGATTCGATCCTGCTCTCCGAGCGGATCGTCAAGGACGACGTGTTCACCTCGATCCATATCGAGGAATTCGAGGTGATGGCCCGCGACACCAAGCTCGGCCCCGAGGAAATCACCCGCGATATCCCGAACGTCTCCGAAGAGGCGCTGAAGAATCTCGACGAAGCCGGCATCGTCTACATTGGCGCCGAGGTTCATGCGGGCGACATCCTGGTCGGCAAGATAACGCCAAAGGGCGAAAGCCCGATGACGCCCGAGGAGAAACTGCTGCGCGCGATCTTCGGCGAAAAAGCCTCTGACGTTCGCGACACCTCGCTGCGGGTACCGCCCGGCGTGCAGGGCACCGTAGTCGAGGTGCGGGTATTCAACCGCCACGGCGTCGACAAGGACGAGCGCGCCCTTGCCATCGAACGCGAGGAGATTGAGCGGCTGGCCAAAGACCGCGACGACGAGCAGGCCATCCTCGACCGCAACGTCTACGGTCGGCTTGCCGAGATGCTGGAAGGCCGCCAGGGCATTGCGGGTCCGAAGGGCTTCAAGAAGGATTCCAAGATCACGCGCGCCGTGCTGGAAGAATTTCCGCGCTCTCAATGGTGGCTGTTTGCTTCTCCGAACGACAAGCTGATGGCCGAAATCGAGGCGATTCGCAAGCAGTACGACGAGTCGAAGAAGGGTTTGGAGCAGCGCTTTCTCGACAAGGTCGAGAAGCTCCAGCGCGGCGACGAATTGCCGCCCGGCGTGATGAAGATGGTAAAGGTCTTCGTCGCGGTAAAACGCAAAATCCAGCCGGGCGACAAGATGGCCGGCCGCCACGGCAACAAGGGCGTCGTGTCGAAGATCGTGCCGGCCGAGGATATGCCCTTCCTTGCCGACGGGACGCCGGTCGACATCGTGCTCAATCCGCTTGGCGTGCCGAGCCGTATGAATGTCGGCCAGATCCTTGAGACCCACCTGGGCTGGGCCTGTGCCGGTCTCGGCCACCGCATCGGTCAGGCGGTCGACGCCTACTACCACCGTCGCGATCTCAAGCCGCTGCGCGACACCCTCAAGAAGGTCTATGGCGATGAAGAGACCATCAAGTCGCTGGACGAAGACGGCCTCATCGAACTCGGCGCCAACCTCAAGCACGGCGTGCCGATTGCCACCCCGGTCTTCGACGGCGCCAAGGAAGCCGATATCGAGCACATGCTCGACCTCGCCGGCCTCGATCATTCGGGCCAGATGAAGCTTTATGATGGCCGCACCGGCGAAGCGTTCGATCGTCAGGTGACGGTCGGCTACATCTACATGCTCAAGCTGCACCATCTCGTCGACGACAAGATCCATGCCCGCTCGATCGGGCCCTACAGCCTCGTGACCCAGCAGCCGCTGGGCGGCAAGGCGCAGTTCGGCGGTCAGCGCTTCGGCGAAATGGAGGTGTGGGCGCTTGAAGCCTACGGCGCCGCCTACACGCTGCAGGAGATGCTGACCGTGAAGTCGGATGACGTCGCCGGCCGCACCAAGGTGTACGAGGCGATCGTGCGCGGCGACGATACCTTTGAGGCCGGCATCCCAGAGTCCTTCAACGTGCTGGTGAAGGAGATGCGCTCGCTCGGTCTGAACGTCGACCTGCACAATTCCAAGCTGCCGCTGCGCTCCGCCGACGGCGCCGCGGAGGCCGCCGAGTAGAACGGTTGGTCCCGGCGCCGGCCGCGGCGAACCGGGAATACCGCGCTCTAGCGGATCGTCAGATACCAGTGAGCCGGCACCGGCCGGCACGAAGCCTCCAGATGGAGCCCCTGATGAATCAAGAAGTCATCAATCTTTTCAGCCCCCAAACACCGGCGCAGGTGTTCGACCAGATTAGGATCTCGATCGCCAGCCCGGAAAAGATCCTGTCGTGGTCGTACGGCGAAATCAAGAAGCCGGAGACCATCAACTACCGCACCTTCAAGCCCGAACGCGACGGGTTGTTCTGCGCGCGCATCTTTGGGCCGATCAAGGATTATGAGTGCTTGTGCGGCAAGTACAAGCGCATGAAATACAAGGGCATCATCTGCGAGAAATGCGGCGTCGAGGTCACGCTGTCGCGGGTGCGGCGCGAGCGCATGGGCCATATCGAGCTGGCCGCCCCGGTCGCCCATATCTGGTTCCTGAAGTCGCTGCCGAGCCGGATCGGCCTCCTGCTCGACATGACGCTCAAGGATCTCGAGCGCATTCTCTATTTCGAATACTACGTGGTGCTGGAGCCCGGCCTCACCCCGCTCCAGGATCGCCAGTTGCTGTCGGAGGAAGAATACGTCAGGGCGCAGGAGGAGTACGGACAGGACAGCTTTACGGCGACGATCGGCGCCGAGGCCATCCGGGAGATGCTCAAGTCGCTCGATCTTGAGAAGCTGGCGGCGGATTTGCGCGCCGAAATCGCCCAGTCGAAGTCCGAGCTCAAGCCGAAAAAGCTTGCCAAGCGCCTCAAGCTCATCGAGTCTTTCATCCAGTCGGGCAACCGGCCGGAATGGATGATCCTTACCGTGATTCCGGTGATTCCGCCGGATTTGCGTCCGCTGGTTCCGCTTGATGGCGGCCGCTTCGCGACGTCGGACCTCAATGATCTCTATCGTCGCGTCATCAACCGCAACAACCGTCTCAAGCGGCTGATCGAACTGCGCGCGCCCGACATCATCATCCGGAACGAAAAACGCATGCTGCAGGAGGCGGTCGACGCGTTGTTCGACAACGGTCGCCGCGGCCGTGTCATCACCGGCGCCAACAAGCGTCCGCTCAAGTCGCTCGCTGACATGCTCAAGGGCAAGCAAGGCCGCTTCCGACAGAATCTGCTCGGCAAACGCGTCGACTATTCGGGCCGGTCCGTTATCGTCGTCGGCCCTGAGCTCAAGCTGCACCAGTGCGGGCTGCCGAAGAAGATGGCGCTCGAGCTGTTCAAGCCGTTCATCTATTCGCGCCTCGACGCCAAGGGCCTATCGACCACCGTCAAGCAGGCAAAGAAGCTTGTCGAAAAGGAGAAGCCTGAAGTCTGGGATATTCTCGACGAGGTCATCCGCGAGCATCCGGTGCTGCTCAACCGCGCGCCGACTCTCCATCGCCTCGGTATTCAGGCATTCGAGCCGGTGCTGATCGAAGGTAAGGCGATCCAGCTCCATCCGCTGGTTTGCGCCGCCTTCAACGCCGACTTCGATGGCGATCAGATGGCCGTGCACGTGCCGCTGTCCCTCGAAAGCCAGCTCGAGGCCCGCGTGTTGATGATGTCGACCAACAACATCCTGCATCCGGCCAACGGCTCTCCGATCATCGTGCCCAGCCAGGACATCGTGCTCGGCCTCTACTACCTGACGCTGCTGCGCGAAAACGAGCCCGGCGAAGGCAAGATCTTCGGCGATCTGTCTGCTATCGAGCACGCGCTCGCCGACAAGGTGATTACGCTGCACAGCAAGGTTAAATACCGCTGGCGCGGGGTGGACGACGCCGGCACGCCGGTGTCGCGCTGGTACGATACGACACCCGGTCGCGTCATCCTGAGCCAGGTGATTCCGCGCAACCACAAAGTGCCGTTTGAAGTCGTCAACAAACTGATGACCAAGCGCGAAATCTCGAAGCTGATCGACACCGTCTACCGCCACTGCGGCCAGAAGGACACCGTCGTCTTCTGCGATCACATCATGGCGCTCGGCTTCCACCATGCCTTCAAGGCCGGCATATCGTTCGGCAAGGACGACATGGTGGTGCCGGCGAAGAAGTGGAAGATCGTCGATGAGACGCGCGCGGCCGCCAAGGAATTCGAGCAGCAGTTCAACGAAGGTCTCATCACCCAAGGCGAGAAGTACAACAAGGTGGTGGATGCATGGTCGAAATGCACCGACAAGATCGCCGAGGAGATGATGCGCGAGATCTCGGCGGTCAAGAAGGACAAGGAGAGCGGGCGCGAGCAGCCGATCAATTCGATCTACATGATGGCGGACTCAGGCGCCCGCGGTTCAGCTGCCCAGATGAAGCAGCTTGCCGGCATGCGCGGCCTGATGGCGAAGCCGTCGGGCGAGATCATCGAAAGCCCGATCATCTCCAACTTCAAGGAAGGGCTCTCGGTTCTGGAATACTTCAACTCGACCCACGGCGCCCGCAAGGGGCTCGCCGACACGGCGCTGAAGACCGCGAATTCGGGCTATCTGACCCGCCGTCTGGTGGATGTCGCCCAGGACTGCATCATCACCAGCTATGATTGCCACACCACCTCCGGGATCAAGGTGCGGGCCATCATCGACGCCGGCCAGGTGGTGGCTTCGCTGTCAAGCCGCATTCTCGGCCGCACCACCGCCGAGGACCTGCGCGATCCGGGTGGCACGGATGTCATCGTCCCGCGCGGCACTCTCCTGGGCGAGCCCGAGGTCGACAAGATCGTGCAGGCCGGCATCCAGGAGGTGCGCATTCGTTCGGTGCTCACCTGCGAAGCCCCGAGCGGGGTGTGTGCCGCCTGCTATGGCCGCGATCTCGCGCGCGGGACCCCTGTCAACATGGGCGAGGCGGTCGGCGTCATCGCCGCCCAGTCGATCGGCGAGCCCGGAACGCAGCTCACCATGCGCACGTTCCACATCGGCGGCGCGGCGCAAATCTCCGAGCAGTCCTTCATCGAATCGAACTTCGAGGGCACGATACGGATCAAGAATCGCAATGTGGTGCGCAACTCGAGCGGCGATCTCGTCTGCATGACCCGCAACATGGCGGTGGTGGTGGTCGATCAGGACGGGACCGAGCGCGCCGTTCATCGCATCCAGTATGGCGCCCGCTTGAAGGTCGATGAGGGCGATCACATCAGGCGCGGTCAGCGCATTGCCGAGTGGGATCCGTACATGCGGCCAATCCTCACCGAGGTCGAGGGCACGATCGGGTTTGAGGACCTGGTCGAAGGCCAGTCGATGTCGGAGACACTCGACGAGTCGACCGGCATCGCCAAGCGCGTGGTCATCGACTGGCGCACCGGCGCGGCCCGCGGCCAGCAGGATCTGCGTCCCGCCATCGTCGTCAAGGGCAAGGACGGCAAGATGCTCAAGCTCGCGCGCGGCGGGGAGGCCCGTTATCTGCTGGCGGTCGATGCCATCCTCTCGGTCGATCCCGGCGGCCACGTGAAGGCCGGCGACGTCATCGCCCGCATGCCGAGCGAAAGCGCGAAGACCCGCGACATCACCGGCGGCCTGCCGCGGGTCGCCGAGCTGTTCGAGGCGCGGCGGCCGAAGGAGGCCGCCGTCATCGCGGAAATCTCAGGTACCGTCCGGTTCGGCCGCGATTACAAGAACAAACGCCGCCTCACCATCGAGCCTAGCGTGGAGGGCGAGGAGCCGAGGGAGTATCTCATTCCCAAAGGCAAGCACATCCACCTGCAGGACGGCGACGTGATCGAGAAGGGCGACTACATTGTCGAGGGCAACCCCGCGCCCCACGACATCCTGGCCGTCAAGGGCGTCGAGGAGCTGGCGTCGTATCTGGTCAACGAGATCCAGGAAGTTTATCGCCTCCAGGGCGTGCACATCAACGACAAGCACATCGAGGTGATCGTTCGCCAGATGCTCCAGAAGGTCGAAATCAGCGATGTGGGCGAGACCGATCTCATCCAGGGCGAGCAGATCGACCGGCTGGAACTCGATGAGATCAACGCCAAGGCGATCGAGCAGGGCAAGAAACCGGCCCAAGGCTATCCGGTTCTGCTCGGCATCACCAAGGCGTCGCTCCAGACCCGCTCGTTCATTTCGGCGGCGTCATTCCAGGAGACCACCCGGGTCCTCACCGAGGCGGCAGTCAACGGCAAGATCGATACCTTGGATGGCCTGAAGGAGAACGTCATCGTCGGTCGGCTGATCCCGGCCGGAACCGGCGCCGTAATGGGCCAGCTCCGCGGGATCGCCGCAAGGCGCGACCAGCTCATTCTGGAGGAACGCGAGAAGGAGCAGGCGCTCAAGGCGCCCGAGCAACAGGTCCAGCTGCCGGCCGCCGAATAGGCGGTGCGGTAACCTTTTCCCTGGCCTCAATCCCGGGCGAGGGAAAAGGGATCGTTGCTGCCCTGTGGCCCGCCGACCGCGGCATTTCGCTGACCGGCTTTTCCATTGGTGACGGATTTCCACTGGCGAGGTCGCGCTACGACACCTTTGCTGGGGCGGTCAGCTTTGCTGGGGCGGTCAGCGGCCGCGGGTCTTGCAACCTGCGGCAATAATCACCATTTACGCTACCGCAGAGGCAAAACTGCGCAGTCATTTTTGCCTGTCCCGGCATGCGGTGCCTTGACTTCATGCCGCTGCACCGATAAAAACGCGCACTTTTTGCGGCAGGCGGTGAGCTTCGCCAGTCGGAACGGCCGTTCGGCAATCCAGCGTTGAAAGATAGCTGCCGAAAGATCAGCGCTTTTTGACGGATTGCGACACCCCAGGGCCTCGACGAATGAAGTTCAGACGCTGCCTCTGAAACCGAACTGTCGGATGTGAGGGCATGACCGCGGCGCCGCAGGCGGCGCAGGTGGTCCTCTGTGACGGAAAGCGTCGGTCCAGCGGTGTCATCGCGGGCGCGGGCGGGTTTTCGTTTTTGCCCCTCCTGACCTCCGCCGCGGGAGGCTCGGGGTGCTTTAAGGGGTGTCGTCTGGATGGGCGCTAGGTCGCGAAACGGAAGGTGAAGGGCTGACAATGCCGACTATCAACCAGTTGATCCGCAAGCCGCGGGTCGCGCAGAAGGCGCGCAAGAAGGTGCCGGCCCTGCAGCAGTCGCCGCAGAAGCGGGGGGTCTGCACGCGCGTCTACACCACCACGCCCAAGAAGCCGAATTCGGCGCTGCGCAAGGTCGCCAAGGTTCGACTGACCAACGGGTTCGAAGTGATCGGGTACATCCCGGGCGAGGGCCATAACCTTCAGGAGCATTCGGTGGTCATGATTCGCGGCGGCCGCGTCAAGGACCTGCCCGGGGTGCGCTACCACATCCTGCGTGGCGTTCTTGATACGCAAGGCGTCAAGAACCGCAGGCAGCGTCGCTCGAAATATGGCGCCAAACGGCCGAAATGACCTTGCCGTCGCCGCCGCTGGCGCGGCAGAGGCCCGCGATATGGTCAACCGAGTTAAACACAGAGGCGGCCGGGCGGAACCCGGTCAGAGTTTAAGGAAACCAACAGATGTCCCGCCGTCACCGTGCCGAGAGACGCGAGGTTCTTCCCGATCCGAAATTCGGGAACATGGTCGTCTCCAAGTTCATGAATTCGATCATGTATGCCGGCAAGAAATCGGTCGCCGAGACGATCGTTTACGGCGCCTTCGACATGATCGAGAGCAAGACCAAACAAAACCCGGTGGGCATTTTCGAGCAGGCGCTCGACAATGTCATGCCGACCATCGAAGTGCGTTCCCGCCGGGTCGGCGGCGCGACCTATCAGGTTCCGGTCGAAGTGCGCAGCGATCGTCGCCAGGCGCTCGGCATTCGCTGGCTGATCACGGCCGCCCGCGACCGCAACGAAAAGACCATGACCGAGCGCCTATCCGGGGAACTTCTCGACGCATCGAACAATCGAGGGAACGCGGTGAAGAAGCGCGAAGACACCCACCGGATGGCGGAGGCCAATCGCGCCTTCGCGCATTACCGATGGTAACGCCTGGCGCACGCCGCACGCTTTTTTGAGGATATAAGATGCCCCGCATCCACCCGATCGAGGATTACCGCAATTTCGGCATCATGGCCCACATCGATGCCGGCAAGACGACGACGACGGAACGCATCCTCTACTACACCGGAAAGAGCCACAAAATGGGTGAGGTCCATGAGGGCTCTACCACCATGGACTGGATGGAGCAGGAGCAGGAGCGCGGCATCACCATCACCTCAGCCGCAACGACTGCCTTTTGGCACGGCAAACGCCTCAACATCATCGACACTCCGGGGCATGTGGATTTCACCATCGAGGTCGAGCGCTCCCTGCGCGTGCTCGACGGGGCGGTGTGCGTGCTCGATTCCAACCAGGGCGTCGAGCCCCAGACCGAGACGGTGTGGCGTCAGGGCGACAAGTACAAGGTTCCCCGCATCGTCTTCGCCAACAAGATGGATAAGGTCGGGGCGGACTTCTTCCGCTGTCTGTCTGACATCGTCGATCGGCTGGGCGCAAAGCCGATTGCGATCCAGCTTCCGATCGGGGCGGAGAGCCAATTCAAGGGCATTGTCGATCTCGTTCGCATGGTAGGCGTCGTATGGGACGAAGAGGGGCTCGGCGCCAAATACCATGACACCGAGATTCCGGCCGAAATGGCCGATCAGGCGCGGGAGTATCGCGAAAAGCTGATCGAGGCGGCGGTCGAACTCGATGACGACGCCATGGCGGCCTATCTCGAGGGTCGGGAACCGGACGAGGCGACGCTCAAGCGGCTGATCCGCAAGGCGACGATTACCGGCGCGTTCTTTCCGGTGCTCGCGGGCTCTGCCTTCAAGAACAAGGGCGTCCAGCCGCTGCTCGATGCCGTGGTCGACTATTTGCCTTCGCCGCTCGACGTGCCGCCCATCAAGGGGACCGATCCCAAGGGCAATGAGGTTGTGCGCAGGCCGGATGACACCGAACCGCTCTCGGTGCTCGCCTTCAAGATCATGGACGATCCTTATGTTGGCACGATCACCTTCTGCCGCATCTATTCGGGCACGCTGATCAGTGGATCAGGGGTGATCAACTCGACACGCGAGCGCCGCGAGCGCATCGGCCGCATGCTGCTGATGCACGCCAACAACCGCGAGGACATCAAGGAGGCCTATGCGGGCGACATCCTGGCGCTCGCCGGCCTCAAGGAGGCGCGGACCGGCGATACGCTGTGCGATCCGAACAAGCCCGTGATCCTGGAGAAGATGGAGTTTCCTGTTCCGGTGATCGAGATAGCAATCGAGCCGAAATCGAAAGCCGACCAGGAAAAGCTTGGCGTCGCGCTGGCGAAGCTCGCAGCCGAGGACCCCTCGTTCCGCGTTTCGACCGATCCGGAGTCCGGACAGACCATTCTCAAGGGTATGGGCGAACTGCACCTTGACATCAAGGTCGATATCCTCAAGCGCACCTACCGGGTCGACGCCAATATCGGCGCCCCGCAGGTCGCCTATCGCGAGACGATCACGCGGGCGGCGACGGTGGATTACACCCACAAGAAGCAGACCGGCGGCGCCGGCCAGTTCGCGCGGATCAAGATCGTCGCCGAGCCACTGCCGCCGGGGAGCGGCTTCGTGTTCGAAAACAAGGTCGTCGGCGGCGCGGTGCCGAAGGAATTCGTACCCGGTGTCGAGAAGGGCCTGGAGTCGGTCCTGGGGTCGGGCGTGCTTGCCGGCTTCCCGGTGGTCGACCTCAAGGTCTCGCTGGTGGATGGCGCCTCACACGAGGTCGATTCGTCGGCGCTCGCGTTCGAGGTCGCGGCGCGCTACGCGTTGCGCGAGGCCCTGCAGAAGGGCGCCTCGGTGCTGCTCGAGCCGATCATGAAGGTCGAGGTGGTGACGCCTGAGGAGTACACCGGTTCGTCAATCGGCGATCTCAACTCGCGGCGCGGCCAGATCCAGGGTCAGGACATGCGCGGCAATGCCAACGTCATCACCGCCATGGTGCCGCTCGCCAACATGTTCGGCTACGTCAATACGCTGCGCTCGATGTCGCAGGGACGCGCCACCTTCACCATGCAATTCGACCACTACGAACAGGTTCCCAACAATGTCGCCCAGGAGGTTCAGGCTAAGTTTGCCTGATCCGGTCGACTTGATAGAAGCAAAACGCCAACGGCAACGGAGACTGCGATGGCCAAGGCAAAATTCGAACGCACCAAGCCGCATTGCAATATCGGCACGATCGGCCATGTCGATCACGGCAAGACGACGTTGACCGCGGCGATTACCAAGATATTGGCCGAACAGGGCAAGGCGAAATTCACCGCCTATGACGAGATCGACAAGGCGCCTGAAGAGAAGGCGCGTGGCATCACCATCTCCACCGCCCATGTCGAATACGAGACCGACGCTCGCCACTATGCTCACGTCGATTGCCCCGGCCATGCCGACTACGTGAAAAACATGATTACCGGCGCCGCCCAGATGGACGGCGCGATTCTGGTGGTGAGCGCGGCCGACGGCCCGATGCCGCAGACCCGCGAGCATATCCTGCTCGCCCGCCAGGTCGGCGTGCCGGCGCTTGTCGTCTACCTCAACAAGGTCGACATGGTCGATGACCCCGAGCTCCTGGAACTGGTGGAACTCGAGGTGCGCGAGCTTTTGTCGAAATACGAATTCCCTGGCGACAAGATCCCGGTCGTCAAGGGCGCCGCCAAGTTGGCCTTGGAGGGTGCCGACGACAAGCTCGGCAAGGAGTCGGTCCTCGAGCTGATGAAGGCGGTCGATGATTACATCCCGCAGCCCCAGCGCCCGAAGGACCAGCCATTCCTTATGCCGGTCGAGGACGTGTTCTCGATTTCGGGCCGCGGCACCGTGGTGACCGGCCGCATCGAGCGCGGCGTCATCAAAGTCGGAGAAGAAGTCGAGGTCGTCGGCCTTAAGCCGACCATGAAGACCGTCGTCACCGGCGTCGAAATGTTCCGCAAGCTGCTCGATCAGGGCGAGGCGGGCGACAACGTCGGTTGCCTGTTGCGCGGCACCAAGCGCGAGGAAGTCGAGCGCGGCCAGGTGCTGTGCAAGCCCGGTAGCGTCAAGCCTCACACCAAGTTCAAGGCCGAGGCCTACATCCTCACCAAGGAGGAGGGCGGCCGCCATACGCCGTTCTTCACCAACTATCGCCCGCAATTCTATTTCCGCACGACCGACGTGACCGGCGTGGTCCACCTGCCGGAGGGCACGGAAATGGTGATGCCCGGCGACAATATCGCCATGACGATCGAATTGATCGTGCCGATCGCCATGGAGGAGAAGCTGCGCTTCGCCATTCGCGAGGGCGGTCGCACCGTCGGCTCGGGCGTCGTCACCAGCATCATCGAGTAACCGATGACAGAGGACGGACGACGGAGGCTCGATGACGCGAGCGTTATCTGGCGCCGTCAGACAACAGGAGGGAAGGGCGCACGCAGCTGACGAGGACAAGCCGTCCGCCGTCGTCTGTTATCCGTCCTCTTGAGGCAAAATGAACGGCCAGAACATCCGAATCAGGCTCAAGGCGTTCGATCATCGCATCCTCGATGCTTCGACGCGTGAGATCGTCGCGACAGCCAAACGCACCGGCGCGCAAGTACGCGGGCCGATTCCGCTGCCGACCAAGATCGAAAAATTCACGGTCAACCGCTCGCCGCACGTCGACAAGAAGAGCCGCGAGCAGTTCGAGATGCGCACCCACAAGCGGCTGCTTGACATCGTTGATCCGACGCCCCAGACGGTCGATGCCCTGATGAAGCTCGACCTTGCGGCAGGCGTCGATGTTGAGATCAAGCTCTAGCGGGCAGCAGTAGAGGACGACGCCGATGCGCTCCGGAGTGATCGCACAAAAAGTGGGAATGACCCGCGTCTTTACCGAGGCGGGTGAGCACGTGCCGGTGACCGTGCTGCGCCTCGCCAATTGCCAGGTGATCGGGCATCGCACCAAGGACAAGAACGGTTACGTGGCCCTGCAACTCGGCGCCGGCGCCCGCAAGGCATCGCGGCTCAGCCGGGCGGAGCGCAACAACTTCGCCGTCGCCAAGGTCGAACCCAAGCGCAAGTTGGCGGAGTTCCGGGTGGACGAAAATGCGCTCATTCCGATCGGCGCAGAGATCACGGCCGATCATTTCATCGTCGGCCAGTTCGTGGACGTCACCGGCACCTCGATCGGCAAGGGTTATGCGGGCGGTATGAAGCGATGGAATTTCGGCGGCTTGCGCGCTTCGCACGGCGTGTCGATCTCGCACCGTTCGATCGGTTCGACTGGCGGCCGCCAGGACCCGGGACGTACGTTTAAGAACAAGAAAATGCCGGGCCAGATGGGCGTCGATCGCGTCACCACGCTCAATCTCAGGGTGGTGCAGACCGACGTCGAGCGCGGTCTCATTCTGGTTGAGGGCGCCGTGCCAGGCGCCAAGGGCGGCTGGATCATGGTGCGCGACGCCATCAAGAAGGCCTTACCGAAGGAAGCCCCGCAGCCCGGCAAGTTCCGCGTCACCGCCGGTCAAGGCGAACCCTCACCTCCCCCGCCGGCCGGGGAGGAGACGCCGCCGGCGCAAGGAGCGTGACCATGGAACTCAAAATCACGAGTCTTGACGGCGAAGAGAAGGGTTCGGTCAGCCTGTCCGACACCATCTTCGGCCTAGAGCCGCGCCACGACCTCATCCAGCGCTGCATCGTCTGGCAACTCGCCAAGCGTCGCGCCGGCACCCACAAAGTCAAGGGGCGCGCCGAGATCTGGCGCACCGGCAAGAAGATGTACAAGCAGAAGGGCACCGGCGGCGCCCGCCACGGCTCCCAGCGCGCCAATCTGTTCCGCGGCGGCGGCCGTTCGTTCGGTCCGGTCGTGCGCAGTCATGCGATCGAGCTGCCCAAGAAGGTGCGCGTCCTTGCGCTCAAGCACGCGCTCTCTGCCAAGGCGAAGGACGGCGGGATCGTCGTTATCGAGGACGCCAAGCTCGCCCAGACCAAGACGAGGTCTCTCAAAGGCCATTTCGCCAAGCTGGGCGTTGCCAATGCGCTGGTCATTGACGGCGCCGAGATCGACAACGGCTTTCGTCTCGCTGCCCGTAATATTCCCAATATCGACGTGCTGCCGATCCAGGGCATCAACGTCTACGACATTCTGCGGCGAAACACGCTTGTCCTCACCAGGGCGGCCGTCGATGCGCTGGAGGCGCGGCTGAAATGACCACCAACGATCCGCGCCACTACGACATCATCGTGTCTCCGGTCATCACCGAAAAGGCGACGCTTGCCTCCGAGCACAACCAGGTGATCTTCCGGGTCGCCCCGCATGCCACCAAGCCGCAGATCAAGGAGGCAGTGGAAAAGCTGTTCGACGTCAAGGTCAAACACGTCAATACGCTCATCCGTAAGGGCAAGGTCCGCAATTTCCGCGGCCGGCGAGGCATGTTGTCGGACGTGAAAAAGGCTGTCGTGACCCTCGAGGAGGGACACCGCATCGACGTCACCACCGGGCTCTGAGCGGCGGAAGTCAACAACCATGGCACTCAAGCATTATAAGCCGACGACACCGGGCCAGCGCCAGCTGGTCCTCGTCGACCGGTCCGGGCTCTACAAGGGTGAGCCCGTGAAGGCGCTGACCCGCGGCAAGATCTCGTCGGGAGGGCGCAACAACAATGGGCACATTACGGTGCGCTTCCGAGGCGGCGGCCACAAGCGGGCGCTGCGCACGATCGATTTCAAGCGCAGCAAGCACGACCAGCCGGCGCGCGTCGAGCGGATCGAATACGATCCGAACCGCACCGGGTTCATCGCCCTCATCAAATATGAGGACGGCGAGCTCGCCTACATCCTGGCGCCGCAGCGGCTCGGTGAGGGCGATATGATCGTCGCCGGCGAGCACGTGGACGTCAAGGCCGGCAATGCCATGCCGGTCGGTAACATGCCGGTCGGCACCATCGTGCACAATATCGAGCTCAAGATCGGCAAGGGCGGCCAGCTCGCGCGCTCGGCCGGCTCCTACGCCCAGATCGTCGGCCGCGACCAGGAATATGTGATTCTGCGTCTCAATTCGGGCGAGCAGCGGCTCGTCCACGGCCGCTGCAAGGGTACGGTCGGCGCGGTGTCCAATCCCGACCACATGAACATCTCGATCGGTAAGGCGGGCCGCAAGCGCTGGCTTGGGCGCATGCCGCACAATCGCGGCGTTGCCATGAACCCGGTCGATCATCCACTCGGCGGCGGCGAAGGCCGCAGCTCGGGCGGGCGGCATCCGGTGACGCCCTGGGGTTTCCCGACCAAGGGCAAGAAGACACGGACCAACAAGCGAACCACCAAATTCATCATTTCAAGCCGCCACGCGCGGAAGAAGAGATAAGGCGAGGGCAACATGGCGCGCTCGGTGTGGAAAGGGCCGTTCGTCGACGGCTATCTCCTCAAGAAGGCAGAGGCGGCGCGGGCCTCGGGCAGGCACGACGTGATCAAGACGTGGAGCCGTCGCTCGACGATCCTGCCGCAATTCGTCGGCCTGACTTTCGGAGTGCACAACGGGCACAAGCATATCCCGGTTCTGGTGACCGAGGAGATGGTCGGCCACAAGCTCGGCGAGTTCGCTCCCACCCGGACCTTCCACGGGCATTCCGGGGACAAAAAGGCCAAGCGCGCCCCGGCGCCGGGCGCCGCTTAAAGCGTGAGGATGAGATGAGCAAGAGCAGCCATCCGCGCAGCCTCGCCGATAACGAGGCCAAAGCCGTCGCCCGCATGCTGCGCATCAGCCCGCAGAAGCTCAATCTGGTTGCCCAGCTGATCCGCGGCAAGAAGGTGGAGACCGCGCTCGCGGATCTGGAATTCTCGCGCAAGCGCATCGCCAAGGACGTGCGCAAGTGCCTGGAGTCGGCGATTGCAAATGCGGAGAACAATCACGATCTCGACATCGACGATCTGGTGGTTGCGCGTGCCTATGTCGGCAAAGGCCTCGTCATCAAGCGCTTTCATGCCCGCGGCCGCGGCCGCGCCGGCAAGATTCTCAAGCCGTTCTCGCATCTGACGATCGTGGTGCGTCAGGTCGAGGCGAGCGCCTAAGGAGCTCCCGATGGGTCAGAAGGTCAATCCGACAGGTTTGCGTCTCGGCATCAACCGCACCTGGGATTCGCGATGGTATGCGGGCAAGAACGAATACGGTAAGCTGCTGCACGAAGACATGGAAATTCGCCAGACGTTGAGCAAGCAGCTCAAGCAGGCCGCGGTTTCCAAGATCGTGATTGAGCGGCCCCACAAGAAGTGCCGCGTGACCCTCCATTCGGCGCGGCCGGGCGTCGTTATCGGCAAGAAGGGTGCCGATATCGAGAAGCTGCGCAGGGGGGTGGCGAAACTCACCGACAGCGACGTCGTTCTCAATATCGTCGAGATTCGCAAGCCCGAGCTTGACGCGCGGCTGGTCGCCGAATCGATTGCCCAGCAGCTGGAACGGCGCGTCGCCTTCCGCCGCGCCATGAAGCGCGCCGTGCAGTCGGCGATGCGGCTCGGTGCCGAAGGCATCCGCATCAACTGCTCGGGACGGCTCGGCGGCGCCGAAATCGCCCGCATGGAATGGTATCGGGAAGGCCGGGTGCCGCTGCATACCTTGCGCGCCGACGTCGATTACGGCGTCGCCACTGCCTTCACGACCTACGGCACCTGCGGCGTCAAAGTGTGGATCTTCAAGGGCGAAATCCTGGAGCACGATCCGATGGCGCAGGACAAGCGCATGGCGGAGAGCGACACAGGTCGCTCGCGTCGCGACAGTTGAAGCATCGCAGTGGATCGCAAGTCCTAGAGAAAGGCCAAGTGCCATGCTGCAACCGATGCGCACGAAATTCCGCAAGGCCCACAAAGGCCGGATCAAAGGCGCCGCTACCAGCGGAGCGACGCTGAGCTTCGGCCAGTTCGGCCTCAAGGCGATGGAGCCGGATCGGGTGACCGCCCGCCAGATCGAGGCGGCGCGGCGCGCCATGACGCGCCACATGAAACGCGCGGGCCGGGTGTGGATCCGCATCTATCCCGACGTCCCGGTATCGAAGAAGCCGCTCGAGGTGCGGATGGGCTCCGGCAAGGGTGCGCCGGAATTGTGGGTGGTCCGTATCAAGCCGGGCCGCATCTTGTTCGAGATCGACGGCGTTTCTTCAGCGCTCGCCCGCGAGGCGCTCGATCTTGCCGCCGCCAAGCTGCCGATCAAGACGCGGTTTATCGAGCGGATTGCCGAGTAGGAGACCAGCCGATGCTCAAACCTGATGACCTCAGGGCGATGACGCCGGACCAGTTGGACGACGAACTCATCAAGCTCAAGAAAGAGCAGTTCAACCTGCGTTTCCAGCGGGCCACCGGGCAGCTTGCAAACACCGCCCGGGTTCGCGAGGTCCGCCGCGACATCGCCCGTATCAAGACCGTTGCGCAGCGCAAGCGCGCGGCGTCTGCGAAGTAAGGAGCCGATAAATGCCGAAGCGCGTATTGCAGGGCGAAGTGGTAAGCAACAGGCAGGCGAAGACGGTGGTGGTGCGGGTCGATCGCCGGTTTACCCACCCTGTCCTGAAGAAAACGGTGCGCAGGTCGAAGAAATACTATGCTCACGATGAGACGAATGCGTGCGCGGTGGGCGACATCGTCAAGATCGAGGAACATGCCCCGATCTCCAAGTTGAAGCGCTGGATCGTGGTCCAGGGCGACCAGCAGGCGAGCTGAGCGCAGTCGGGTGACGGCAGGTCAAGCAACAAGCCCCGGACGAGCGCCGGTGGCGCTGGTCGCAAAGGTGAACAAAGAGGCGTCCGATGATTCAGATGCAGACCAACCTCGACGTAGCGGACAATTCCGGGGCGCGGCGCGTCATGTGCATCAAGGTGCTGGGCGGCTCGAAGCGCAAATACGCCACGATCGGCGACGTCATCGTGGTGTCCGTGAAAGAAGCCATTCCGCGCGGTCGCGTGAAGAAGGGCGATGTGATGAAGGCGGTGGTGGTACGGGTCCGCAAGGATATCCGTCGCGCCGACGGCTCCGTCATTCGCTTTGACCGCAATGCGGCGGTGCTGATCAACCCCCAGATGGAGCCGGTCGGCACCCGAATCTTCGGCCCGGTGCCGCGTGAACTGCGGGCCAAGAACCACATGAAGATCATTTCGCTCGCACCGGAGGTGCTGTGATGGCCGCAAAAATTCGCAAGGGTGACAAGGTCGTCGTTCTCGCCGGCCGCGACAAGGGCCGCACCGGCGAGGTCATCGAGGTCAATCCCGCCGCCGGACGCGCCTTGGTGCGCGGCGTCAATCTGGTGAAGCGCCACCAGCGCCAGACCGCCCAGCAGCAGGGAGGCATCATCTCAAAGGAGCTGCCGGTTCACCTGTCCAACATTGCAATCGCCGACCCCAAGGACGGCAAGCCGACGCGGGTCGGTTTCAAGATCGCCGGCGATGGCCGCAAGGTTCGCGTCGCCAAGCGCTCGGGAGTAGAGATCAATGGCTGATCAGGACGATAAGAAGGCCAAGAAGGCCAAGGCTAAAGACGAGCCCAAGGCCGCCAAGGGGCCGAAGGCCGGCGCTGACGGCAAAAAAGCTGACGGCAAGAAGGCGGAAGCCAAAAAGGGCGAAGGCAAGAAAGCTGAAGCCGGAAAGCCGGAAGGCGAGAAGGGCAAGAAGCCGGCCAAGCCCGGTACCGCGGAGGTATCTGCGCCGGTAGAGGCAGCGCCGAGCACGCCGCGCCTGAAAACGCTGTTCGACAGCGTCGTGCGAAAGAAGCTGGCGGAGCAATTCGGTTACCAGAACGCCATGCAGGTGCCCGTCATCGACAAGGTCGTGATCAACATGGGCATCGGCGAGGCGGTCGCGGATCGCAAGAAGGTGGAATCGGCGGCGAGCGATCTCGCGCTGATTGCGGGTCAGAAAGCCGTTATCACCAAATCGCGAAAGGCGATCTCGACCTACAAACTGCGCGAGGGCCAGCCGATCGGCTGCAAGGTGACGCTGCGCAAGGCCCGGATGTTCGAGTTCATCGATCGGCTGGTCAACATTGCGCTGCCGCGCGTGCGCGACTTCCGCGGCCTCAATCCGAAGAGCTTCGATGGCCGCGGCAACTACTCGCTCGGCCTCAAGGAGCACATCGTTTTCCCCGAGATCGACTACGACAAGACGGAAGCGATCTGGGGCATGGATATCACGGTATGCACGACGGCGCGCACCGACGACGAGGCGCGCGCGCTGTTGAAGGCGTTCAATTTCCCGTTCCGGCAGTGAGCACGGCGACGTTCTCAAACGCGGATACCCAGGAGACAAGAATGGCGAAGACGAGTTCGGTCGAAAAGAACCAGCGGCGACGCAGGCTTGCCAAGAAGTACGCTGGCAAGCGGTCGCGGCTGAGGGCGATCGTCGGCGACAAGAACAGACCGCTCGAGGAGCGTTTCGATGCTGTGATCAAGCTGGCGGCTCTGCCGCGCAACGGCTCGGCCACTCGTATTCGCAACCGCTGCGAGGTGACCGGCCGTGCGCGGGGATATTACCGGAAACTGAAAATGAGCCGCATCGCGATACGGGAATTTGGCGCCAAGGGGCTGATTCCCGGGCTGGTCAAGTCGAGCTGGTAAGGAGCTGCCGACGATGAACCTGAACGATCCAATCGGCGATATGATTACGCGTATCCGCAACGCCCAGAGCCGGACCAAGTCGAAAGTGTCGACGCCGGGCTCGAAGCTGCGCAAGAGCGTGCTCGACGTGCTCAAGAGCGAGGGCTATATCCGCGACTATTCCACGTTGGAACGCAGCGACGGCCGCACCGAGTTCGAGATCGAGCTCAAATATTTTGACGGCGCGCCGGTCATTCACGCCATCGAGCGGGTGTCAAAACCCGGGCGCCGCGTCTATGCATCGGTGAAGAATCTGCCACGCGTCAACAACGGTCTGGGGGTGGCAATCGTTTCGACCCCCAAGGGCGTGATGGCCGATCATGCTGCCCGCGAGGCAAATGTGGGCGGCGAGATCCTGTGCCGGGTGTTCTAACGGGGTTCGCGATGGTTAAATCAAAGATGTTGCCGCGTCGCCGGTCACCTCTTCCCGCGGGGGAGAGGCCGGATCGCGCTTGCGGGAAACGACCTGACAGTCGGATCGGCAGCCGCCTTACCCGTATTGCGCGCGCGCGGCGCGCAAATTGCGGCCCCGCGCCGACCGCGAGAGGTGAAGCGGCACCTGCTCACCATTATCGGAAAATGTTCTAAGGGGACCGGCATGTCACGCATCGGCAAAAAAGCGGTTCCAATACCCTCGGGCGTCACGGCGAACGTCGAAGGCCAGACGGTAAAAATGAAGGGACCGAAAGGCGCCCTGCAATCGGTGGTGCCCGACGAGATCGCGGTGAAGCTGGAGAACGGCGCGATCAGGGTCGATCCGCGCTTCGACACCAAGCGTGCCCGCGCGATGTGGGGAACTTCGCGTACGATCGTCGCCAATCTCGTTACCGGCGTTACCAAGGGGTTCGAGAGCAAGCTCGAAATCACCGGCGTCGGCTATCGCGCCACGGTGCAGGGGAAGAACCTGCAGATTGCGCTCGGCTACAGCCACGATGTGATCTTTCCGATCCCGGACGGCATTGCGATTGCAGCGCCGAAGCCGACCGAAATCGTGGTCAGCGGCATCGACAAGCAGCAGGTCGGTCAGGTCGCGGCCGAGATCCGCGCCTTCCGGCCACCCGAACCCTACAAAGGCAAGGGCGTGAAATATTCGGACGAACGCATCTTCCGCAAGGAAGGTAAGAAGAAGTAAAGACGGATACTTGCCATGGCGACCAAACAGGCCGAGCGGCGCAAGGCGCGCATCAGACGCACGATCAAAGCGGTGGCGGGCGGGCGGCTGCGGCTGAGCGTGTTCCGCTCCTCAAAGCACATCTATGCCCAGGTGATCGACGATCGCAAAGGCGCGACGCTGGCGTCCGCGTCGTCGCTCGAAAAGGATCTGCGGGCGAGCCTCAAGACCGGCGCCGATATCGGTGCGGCCAAACTGGTCGGCAAGCTCCTCGCCGAGCGAGCTGCCGCCGCCGGGGTGAAAGACGTGGTGTTCGACCGCGGCAGCTACCTCTATCACGGGCGCGTCAAGGCACTGGCAGACGCTGCGCGCGAAGGCGGCTTGAATTTCTAGCGAGACGGATAATCATTATGGCACGTGAACGCGAACATCGAGACCGAGACCGGGAAGAGCGCGACAGCGAGTTCACCGACAAGCTCGTTCATATCAACCGGGTTGCCAAGGTGGTCAAGGGCGGCCGCCGCTTCGGCTTCGCGGCGCTGGTCGTGGTCGGCGACCAGAAGGGCCGGGTCGGCTTTGGACACGGCAAGGCACGTGAAGTGCCGGAAGCGATCCGCAAGGCGACGGACGCAGCCAAGCGCGGCCTGATGCGGGTGCCGTTACGGGAAGGGCGTACGCTTCATCACGACGTCGAGGGCCGCCACGGTGCCGGCAAAGTGTTTTTGCGCGCCGCGTCGGCGGGCACCGGCATCATCGCGGGTGGTCCGATGCGCGCGGTTTTCGAGACGCTCGGTATGCAGGACGTGGTTGCCAAATCGATCGGCTCCTCGAATCCCTACAACATGGTGCGGGCCACTTTCGATGCCTTGAAGCGGCAGGACTCGCCGCGCGCGGTGGCGGCGCGGCGGAACATCAAAGTATCGTCGCTGCAGGCCCGCCGCCGTGACACCGACGGCGAAGTCGCCGCCACCGAATAACGAAGATTGCGGAGTTCGCCAATGGCGACCACCAATTCGACCACCAAGATAAAGATCAAGCAGATCGGCAGCCCGATCCGGCGCCGGCACGACCAGCGCGAGACTCTCATCGGCCTCGGACTCAATCGCATCGGCCGCGTCAGCGAGCTTGAGGACACGCCGTCGGCACGCGGCATGATCGCCAAGGTCGCGCATCTCGTGCGCGTTATCGCAGCACAGACGAAATCGGACCAATGACACAACTATCAATCAGCCGTCTTGTGCCGGATGTCGCCGGCCCCCCGCTAAGGAATGCGCGATGAAGCTCAATGAGATTTCTGACAACGCCGGGGCCCGCCGGGGGCGCACGCGCATCGGCCGTGGTATCGGCTCCGGCAAAGGCAAGACCGGCGGTCGCGGCGGCAAGGGCCAGACGGCGCGCGCGGGCGTACGCATCAAGGGCTTCGAGGGCGGCCAGATGCCGCTGCACCGGCGGTTGCCGAAGCGCGGATTCACCAATATTTTCGCGCTCAGGCTTAACGTCGTGAACCTCGACCGCATTCAAGCGGCGATCGATCGCGGTGCGCTCGACGCCAAGGAGACCGTCAACGTCGAGGCGCTGGTTCGCGGCGGGGTGCTGCGTCGCGCCAAGGATGGCGTGCGTGTGCTGGGCCGGGGCGAAATCAAGGTGCCGCTGCAGTTCGCCGTCCACGGTGCATCCAAATCGGCGATTGCAACCGTGGAGAGAGCGGGCGGAACCGTCACGGTGCTGGCGCCCCCACAACACGACAAGGCGCCGGCTTGACCGGCATGTCTCACCAAATCGTGCGAGAAAGTCTTGCGAAATGCGGGCATTATTTCCATTTTCGCTAGATAGCTCTGCCGATAAGGCACGATAGTTGGAATATATTGGCGTTCGGGAGCCAGGACCATGGTCTCAGCAGCGGAACAGTTGGCAGCCAATCTCAATTTCTCTGCGCTCGCCAAAGCGGACGAATTGAAAAAGCGCATCTGGTTCACGCTGGGGGCGCTCCTCGTCTATCGTGTCGGTACGTACATACCGTTGCCCGGCATCGATCCGGCCGCCTGGGAGCAGATCTTCCAGACCAATCAAGGCGGCATTCTCGGCGTATTCAATATGTTCGCCGGCGGCGGCATTCAACGCATGGCGATCTTTGCGCTCAATATTATGCCCTACATATCCGCCTCGATCATCATCCAGCTGATGACGACGGTCTCGCCCGAGCTGGAGCGGCTCAAGAAGGAGGGCGAGCAGGGCCGCAAGGTGATGAATCAATACACCCGCTATCTCACCGTGCTGCTGGCCGCGGTTCAGTCCTATGGCATCAGCATTGGGCTTGAGGGTTTCGGTCAGACTGTCACCGACCCCGGCTTGTTCTTCCGCATCTCGACCGTAATCACCCTCACCGGCGGCACCATCTTCCTGATGTGGCTCGGCGAGCAGATCACCGCGCGCGGGATCGGCAACGGCATCTCGCTCATCATCCTGTCGGGCATCGTGGCGGGGCTTCCGCGAGCGATCGCCGGTACGCTTGAACTCGGCCGCCAGGGCGCGCTCTCCACCGGGCTGATCCTCGCCGTATGCGTGATGGCCGTTGCGGTGATTGGCTTCATCGTCTTCATGGAGCGCGCGCAACGGCGCCTGCTCATCCAGTATCCCAAGCGCCAGGTCGGCAACCGCATGTTCGAGGGCCAATCGTCGCATCTGCCGCTCAAGCTCAATACGTCGGGCGTCATCCCGCCGATTTTCGCGTCCTCGCTGCTGCTGCTGCCGACCACGGTCGCCAATTTCAACGCCGGCCAGATTCCCGATTGGCTTGCCGCCATCACGGCCCAGCTCGGTCACGGGCGGCCGCTGTTTCTCGTGCTCTATGTGGTGCTGATCGTCTTCTTTGCGTTCTTCTACACCGCGATTGTCTTCAACCCGACCGAAACCGCCGATAATCTCAAGAAACATGGAGGCTTCATCCCGGGCATTCGCCCCGGGGAGCGGACGGCCGAATACATTGACTATGTGCTGTCGCGCATCACCGTGATTGGTGCCGCCTATCTGGCGGTGGTCTGCGTGCTGCCGGAAATCCTGATTTCCTATGCGGCTGTGCCGTTCTATTTCGGCGGCACTTCGCTGTTGATTGTGGTCAGCGTCACGATGGATACGGTCGCGCAGATCCAGGGCTATCTCCTGGCGCACCAATACGAGGGGCTGATCAAGAGATCGAAGCTGCGAGGTCGACGCAGATGACGAGCGGGGCCGCGGGGGGCGGCTTTTGATGATGGGGGCAGTAGCGTTATGAGACTGATTCTGCTGGGCCCACCGGGGGCCGGAAAGGGGACGCAGGCGCAACGGCTGGTGGAGCGATTGGGCGTCGAACAGCTGTCAACCGGCGACATGCTCCGCGCCGCCGTAAAAGCCGGAACGCCGGTTGGCCTCAAGGCGAAAGATGTGATCGCGCGCGGCGAGCTGGTGCCCGACGATATCGTCGTTGCGATCGTGGCCGATCGCATTGCCGAGCCTGATGCACGCAACGGCTTCATTCTCGACGGGTTCCCCCGAACGGTGCCTCAGGCTGAGGCGCTCGACCGTATCCTGAACGAAAAGGGGCTTGCCCTCGATGCGGTGGTCGAGCTTAAGGTCGATGAGAATGTTCTGCTCGGCCGGATTGAAAATCGGGTCGCCAAGATGAAAGCTCGCGGCGAGCCGCTGCGCCCCGATGACAATCCGGAAAGCCTCAAGAAACGTCTCGACGCCTATCGGGCACAGACCACTCCGGTAACCGGATACTATACCCGCAAGGGCATCCTCAAGACGGTGGACGGCATGGCCTCGATCGAGGAAGTCTCCGCCGCCGTCGCGGCTGCTTTGCAGCAGACGGTGGACGGCGCGGCCGCGGTGCCGGCGCGGCGTCGGCCGCAGGCCCCGCGCACCGCCGCGGCCCGTAAGGTCGCACAGCGTCGA
>JASHRR010001301.1 GCA_030037185.1 Xanthobacteraceae bacterium
CGGATTGTTGGCGGTTTGGCAGATCCTCTTGGCGCTCGGCTTCGGCGATCGCCGTTTCGTGCCGGCGCCGAGCGACATCGCAGTGCGGTTCTGGGAACTCGCTGTAAGCGGCGAACTGGCCTGGCATACCGCGGTGACGCTGTGGCGAGTGCTAGCCGGTTTCGCCATCGGAGCCGTGCCGGCGGTCGCCATTGGCCTGTTGATGGCGATGTTCCGGCCGGCGCGGATTTTCTTCGACCCGCTGATTGCGGCGCTGATGCCGATCCCCAAGGTCGCCCTGATGCCGTTGCTGCTGCTCGCCTTCGGGTTTGGCGATGCATCCAAGATCGCGCTCGTTGCCACAGCGGTGTTCTTTCCGGTGGTCGTCAACACCTATGCGGGCGCCGCCAACATCGATCGCATTTATTGGGACGTGGCGAAAAACTTCGGTGCCAGTCCCTACGTGATGTTCACCCGCGTCGTGTTCTTCGGCGCCCTGCCGATGATCTTCGCCGGCCTCAAGATCGCGCTCGCCGTTTCGTTCGTGGTGCTGGTTGCTGCCGAGTTTGTGGCCTCCAAGACCGGCATCGGCTATTTGATCTGGAACTCGTGGGAACTGTTGCAGGTCGACTATATGTTTGTGGGCATCGTGGTGATCGGCATTCTGGGGCTGATCTCCGCAGTGGCGTTCCAGGAAATCGAGCGCAGGCTGATCCCGTGGAAAGACAATATACGCTAGCGCAATCGACCGACGGCGTCGTCACAGGTTGCAACGACGGGGGCAAAGACGTGGGGACCGCCAGTTGAGAGACCTCCCAAGAAAACTGTAGGTGCCCTGACCGCTGGCGGCCGGTCAGGCAGGCTTGAAGGCCAGCCGCCTCTCAGCGCGCCGCCGCAATCGATAAAACAAACCCCTGCCGGGGCGGCCAGCGCCCCGCCCACCGGGTCCGTCACCTCACTCCGCTATCTCCAGCGCGGTCGGGCGCCAATCCATGCTGACGTGGCGCGGTTGCTCGGCAACGCGCTTGAGCCATGCGCGCACCGCCGGAAAGCCGGTCAGATCAAAGCCACACTCGTTGGCGACATGCGTGAAGGCATAGAGCGCGATATCCGCAATGGTGTAGCGGCCGGCGGCAAAGAAGCGGTTATTTTCGAGGTGCTGTTCCATCACGCGCAAGGCCTTGTAGCCCTTCTCCATCCACTCCTCGATGGCGTGCATCTGCAGTTCGCGGCCGCCCTTGATGAGCACCAGCCAGAAATGGGCGGCGCCCAAATAGGGCTCGAGGCTGTGTTGCTCGAAGAACATCCATTGCAGCATCTCGCCGCGCTCCAGCCGGTCTTCCGGCACAAGCCGCGTACCCCCGGCGAGGTACCACAGGATCGCGCCTGATTCCGAAAGATAGCGCCCGGGCGCCGCTTCGAGCAGCGGTACGTGTCCGCTCGGGTTCTTGGCCAGGAACTCCGGCGTGCGTGTTTCGCCCTTGAGGATGTCGATCTCCACCAGGTGATACGCGATGGCGAGCTGCGTGAGGGCAAGGCGCACCTTGTAGGAATTACCGGAGCGCTGCATCGAATAGAGCGTGAACATTCCCCTGTCCTGGTTGCGGACTCTTCGTCCAGGCGGCGATCTTGGAGGCTATCCCCACGGCGGTCTAGAAACGCGAGGCGACCAAAATAGCTGGGCGAATGCGACGTCAATGCGGCTTGCCCCGCGCGATCTGTCCACCGCGCATGGCAGATAAACGCCGTTCAATCCTATCGGATGTTGTGGCTAATGGCACTGCCCGCGACAAATTGGCCGTGCGCGGGCGACACGCCGCATCATTGAACGAACACACATGCCAGAGCGTTGAGCGAGGTTGCGTCGGGATTTCGACTGCGCCCAATCCGGGCCGCTGATTTCTATTTTTGGCGCTTGCTGTTCTGGCCTGCGGACATTAGGAAACCGCACGTGCTCGGGAACCGGAGATTTTAAGGAGATTACGTTAACCATGGCCCCCAACTGCAGGGCGCACAAGGAGGGTGTCTTGAACTTTCTCGCCGACTCGCTGCAGCGCATCAAGCCATCAGCTACGATCGCGGTCACCGACAAGGCGCGGGCGCTCAAACTTGCGGGTCGCGACGTCATCGGCCTCGGGGCAGGCGAACCGGATTTCGACACGCCGGAAAACATCAAGGAGGCTGCGATCTGGGCAATCCGCGACGGCCGGTCGTCCAAATACACCAACGTGGACGGCATTGCCGAACTCAAGGCCGCGGTCGCCGCGAAATTCAAGCGTGAGAACGGGCTGGACTACAGGCAAAGCCAGATCACGGTGGGGACCGGCGGCAAGCAGGTGCTTTACAACGCCCTGATGGCGACGCTCAATCCCGGCGACGAAGTCGTTATCCCGGCCCCCTACTGGGTGAGCTATCCCGACATGGTGTTGCTGGCAGGCGGCAACCCGGTCGCAGTCGCCACCGCCGCCGAAACCGGCTTCAGGCTCAAGCCTGAACAGCTTGATGCAGCGATCACCCCAAGGACCAAGTGGGTCATCCTCAATTCGCCGTCCAACCCGACCGGCGCCGCCTATACGCGCAGCGAACTCAAGGCCCTGACCGACGTGCTGATGCATCACCCGCATGTCTGGGTGATGTCGGACGACATGTATGAGCATCTCGTCTACGACGATTTTGTGTTTACCACGCCAGCGCAGATCGAGCCGCGTCTTTATGAGCGAACGCTGACGGTCAATGGGGTGTCCAAGGCCTACTGCATGACGGGCTGGCGAATCGGCTTTGCGGGCGGACCCGAGCCGTTGATCAAGACCATGGCGATGATCCAGTCGCAATCGACTTCCAATCCGGCAGCCGTATCGCAATGGGCCGCGGTAGAGGCGCTCAACGGCCCGCAGGATTTTATTGCGACGCACAACAGAATCTTCAAGGAACGTCGCGATTTGTGCGTTGCCATGCTGAACCAGTCGAAGGGCATAAAATGCCTGAAGCCAGAGGGAGCATTCTACGTCTATCCTTCGTGCGCCGGGACCATGGGTAAGACGGCGCCGTCAGGGAACCGGATCTCGACCGACGAGGATTTCGTCACCGAGCTTCTGGAGTCCGAAGGCGTTGCCGTGGTTCAGGGCACGCCTTTTGGGGTTGGCCCAGCCTTTCGAATCTCTTATGCGACAGCAACCGCGTCGCTGCAGCAGGCTTGCGAACGCATCCAGCGGTTTTGCGCCAGCCTGCGCTGAGGCATCGCGCCGCGGCCGAATAAGGGACGCAATTCCGCCGTATTCGGATCGGATTTAAGCGACGACGCTCGCTTTTTGACCGATATCAATACGGCGGCAGACGGATTTCGCTAAGAGAATCCGCTGGTCAGAGGGCAGGGCGGGGAATGTTCATGAGAGTAGGCGGTAAATTCGCAATGACAGCGGCTTTATCCGCGACGGTCGCCGGGGCGGCGGCTGCACCGGAGCGGACACAAGTCGCCCAGGTGCGATATTTCCGGCGGCATCGGAGTCTTTGGCTCGCAACGAACGCTCAATTGCGCCTTCACGCCATCGGTTGGAGGGTGAGCCGAGTTCTATGCCGGTACGCTGACCAAGCTTGGAGTCGACATCGGCCTCACCGATCGCGGCGCGATGGTGTGGCTCGTCTATGCCTCTCGCCCCGCGGGCGCGCTGGCGAGGAGCTATGGCGGCGCGCCGGCCGAGGCGACTGTAGGGCGGGCGTCGGGGCGAATGTGCGTGTCGAGGGCTCTGGTCACACCGTTGCGTTGCAGCCGGTGTGGCTGCAGGGGCAATCCGGCTTTGAACCTTGCTGCCGGCGTGGCAGGCAACTGCGGGTGCGTTGACGCGTGAATTTTTCTATGTAGAAGGGCTCATCCACGCAAACGGGGA
>JASHRR010001302.1 GCA_030037185.1 Xanthobacteraceae bacterium
CGCCGTCGGGTCGGTGCGCACCTGGCTCCAGACGATGGGATTGAGGCTGGCGCGGTACTCCGCGTCCATCACCTTGGGCTCGACGATATAGATCAGGGCGATGCCCGACAGGCACCAGACCACGCAGGCCAGGCAGGTGAGGATGCCGACCCAGCGGTGGATCGTCACGATCCAGTGCTCGGTCTCCCGCCACAGCCGCCTGACCGGCGTGATGGGGCGCCGGGCGGCAGACGGCGCGGGGGTCGCCAACCCCGTCTGCTCGAGGAAGGCCTTATTCACGGGCTCGCCTCCCGCGCAAGGGCTTTGGTCAGAAGGCTTTGTTCAGTAATAGCATGAAGTTCCGCGGCTCGCCCAAGATCCACTGGGTGGTATCGCCGTGGCGTTAGCCGCCGCATAAGAACGAGAAGCAGCGGCGCGTGCCTCTTTTCCGAGGAGGCTTCCAAGGAGAGAGACATTCGCTTCATGCTTCAAGACATCCCAGGCGGTGATAACGATTACCGGGGTGTCGAAGGGCGCCAGCAAGCGTCGGGGCGAACTCCCAGTCCCCATTGCGCGGAAGGAGAACACAGTCCGGCTGCACCGTGACGATGGCCTCATAATTCGGCCGGGTCTGTCCCTCCCCGGTAATAGTCGCGCGATGGTTCGGCCAATAGGCCCTGTCCTTGGCCGTGTCGGCGCCCCTGCCTATGATGACCTCGCATCCCGCCAGAGCCCGAACGAATTCGGCTGTGTCTCGGCTGAAGACAACCAGGCGGATCATCGGCGCTTTCACGACAAGGCGCGCGCCCAAATCGTCGCGAATCGAAAGCGCATGGTCCCCATCGGCCTGAACGGACGGAAGGACATTCCGAGTTTCGGCAGCCGCGCTTACTCCTTGCATATGGAGTGAAGCCCAAGCTGCCATTCCGGTGAGAAAATCACGACGCTTGAGCACGAAGTGTGTTTCCCGCGCAAACAACTAAAACGTGAACTTGAGCGTGCCCATTATATTCCTCGGCTCTCCAAGGAGATACTGAATATTAATAACGCTGGATGCCCCGACAGCATAGATGGTATTCATAACGTTATTGACCCGAAGATCAAGGCTCACGTTCTGCGTGACGTTCCACCTAAGACCGAGATCCAGAACGGTATAGGCTGGCATTTTGTCAAGGTCTGTATTGTCGGCGAAGCGGTCCCCGACGTAGCGCAGCGCTCCACGAAGCTGCCAATCCGGCAGGAAATCCCAGGTTGCAAGAAGATTGGCCGTTTGATCAGGAACCAAAGATGGCCGATAGCCAGCAAGATTGACGGCGACGCCATTCACCGTGGTCGTATAATTGTCGAACTTGGCGTTCAGTATGGTCCCGTTCGCTGCGATACGGATGGTGTCGGTAATTTTATAGGCGACACTGGCTTCGATGCCTTTGGAGCTCTGCTCGCCCACCACGTCCATGAGGTTTGGATTGCTGGGATCAGTCGTAAGAACATTTTTCTTGACGATATCATAAAGCGCAATGGTCGTTTCGAGGCGGTTGTCTAGGAACATGCCTTTAGCGCCGACTTCAATTTGTTGTGCCGGAGACAGGCCGAACAAAATGTCGGATGCGCTATCGCTGGCAAGGGAGGTCACGGGATCAGTCGAAACGGAATATCTCGTATAGAGCGATACGTTCTTGATGGGGTTATAGATCAACCCGATATGGTAGCCAGGTCCAGTGTAGATTCCGCCATATTTGCTGTAGCTCGGGAAGGTTAGAAGGTTCGTCTCATATTGGTCGCCTCTTACCCCGGCAAGCACTGATAGTTTGTCGGTAAGTGTGAGATGGTCCTCGGCAAAGACTCCAGCTTGATCCAATGTGAGAACATATTGGTGCCTATAGGGAGTGGCACCGGTGCTTGCGAATGTGCCGAGGTCGGGAGAAAAAGCGCTGACCGTCGAGCTCCCCTCCGAGCCGCCGGCTCCCCCGCTATTTTGATTATCGTAGCGGTTATAATACGACTGGTTCGCGTCGAAACCTATAAGCATTTCATTCTTCAGATTTAATGGCTGGCTCTGGATGGTTACGAAACCATGGTCGCCGAACTGCGTCTGGTTCGCGAGTATGTCGCGACAAAAGGTACGGTTGACACTGTCGCTAGCCGGCACGAAGTAGTCATACGCGCAATCGTGATAGCGCCTATATTGAGTAATATAGTAGCTATCATTGGTGATGGAAACGTTTTCGTTTATACTCCACTCTTCCTTCAACTGAAGGCGGTTCTCGCGGAAGTTAGCGTAGGCATCGAGGACGTTGTAATTGATAAAGCGAAGCGCGTCGATCACGTGGCCGTTGTAGGTTGGGGTGCCTTCATACATACTCGGATAGATATTTCCGTAATCATCGCGAAGCGTCACGACAAAATCGGGGGTCTCGTAGCGAAGCGCCCCGGATAACGAGAGGCTTTGCGAATCGCTATTGGGCTCAGTCCATCCTTTTGACGAATTTTGGCTCAAATCGAAGAGATAGGACCACTGAGGCGTGATCGGGCCGGTGACCTCAGCCGCCGTGTGAAAGGTTCCAAACGATCCTATCGATTCCTGAAAAGCTCCCGTTTGCTGGGTCGTGTTCGGTTCCTTCGGTATGACATTTATCGCGCCACCGACGCCGCCAGTCCCGTAAAGCACGGAGGAAGACCCGGAGAGAACTTCGATGCGATTCACGTTCCATGGATCGAACGGAAATATTGTGACCCCACCGGCATTGAAAAGCGCCATGCCGTCGTAGAGCATGGTGATCGAGTTCGCGCCGTAAAAGCCACGTGCGCTTATGGTGGAGGTGCCGTCGCCGATAAAGGGATTAACTGTGATGCCTACCGCTCTGCCTATAGCATCCGCAATCGTCAAGTCGCCTTGCTGCCGTATCTGATCGCCTGGAATGACCGTGACACTCGCCGGCGTTTGAAGCGGCGTCAGGTTCAATCGGCTTGCTGCTGTCGAGGGTTGGTTGAGATTGAGCTGATAGGGTTGCAGTGAGGCTTTACCTGTACCGGCAGGCGGCACCGTTGGTGCAACGGGCGGCGCTGCGGGCTGAGCGGTCTGGTTTGTCGGGGCGCGGAGGCCGGCGGCCGGCTTCGGCTTAGGCTTGGGGCGTTTGGTCCGCACCGAAATGGTGGGCAGTTTCTCAGATCCAGGCGCCGGGGGGGGCGGAGGAGTTGCGCGTGGTGACGGCGCTGCAGGTGACTGAGGAGGCGACACCGGCGGTGAGACGCCCGGCTCCTGTGCTAATAGCCGATCGGCCATCGAAACGGCGGCCAACGCAGAACCGCCGAGCAGCATCCCCTTACATGTTCTCCAACGCATC
>JASHRR010001303.1 GCA_030037185.1 Xanthobacteraceae bacterium
AGGGATGCAGCACGCCCGGCGCCTTAGGCAAGGCGGCGAGATAGGCTGTCTCCGCGAGGGTCAGCTCGTCAACCGACTTGTCGAAATACAGGAGCGCCGCCGCCGCAACCCCGTAAGCGCCGAAGCCCAGATAGATTTCGTTAAGGTAGAGCTCTAAAATTTTGTCTTTGGTGTAGGCGCGCTCGATCTTGAGCGCCAACAGCGCCTCTTTGATCTTGCGCGCAAACGTTAGCTCGTTGGTTAACAGGAAGTTCTTGGCGACCTGCTGGGTGATTGTGGAAGCGCCTTGCGGCCTGCGGTTCGTTCCGAGATTCTGCATGTAGAGCAGCCCGGCGCGGGCGATGCCGCTGAAGTCAAGGCCGCTATGTTCGTAGAAATTCTTATCCTCGGCGGAAATGAAGGCGTTGATGACGAGCTTCGGCACCGCCTGAATCGGCAGGTAGAGCCGACGCTCCTTGGCGTATTCGGCAAGCAGCTCACCGTCCGCCGCGTGCACGCGGGTCATCACCGGCGGTTCGTAATCCTGAAGCTGCGAATAGTCCGGCAAGTCCCGCGAGAAATGATAGAGCAAACCGGCCACGGCGCCGACCGCAACCAGAAATACGAGCGAGCCCGCCGCGAACAGGAAGCCGAGAAACCTGATCAAAAATCGCATCATCGGCCCATTTCGAATGATCACTCGAACTCTACAAAGTCGGCTGCCGGCGCACAATGCCAAGTTCAGCCTTCAACATCTTTTCACGGCCGCACCTTGAAGCTGGGTCCCGCTACGCAGCGTCCACGCGCTGCCGATGACGTTGCGTCCGCCACGTTGCGCGGATTTATGATCAAACTTGGGCAAGAACGGCGCCGCGAGCGACATTGGTCCGTCGTCATCACGCCCTGGCGGGGCCCTCGCCTGGGATCGGGACCAACCGCCGTCGCGCCGGGCTCTTGATGGAGGGGGCGCGGCTTGGTCGCACAATTTGATGCGAAATGCTTGCATTTCCGACCAAAAACAGCGGCAATTGGCGGTTTAGCATCCGCATCGTCCGGTTCGCTCCCTGCGGAACGAACAAAATCCGGCCCAATTCCGGTTGGTGCCGAGCAGCATCAATTTCAGGCTGCAGGCGTTGACGGCGCCATAATTCGTGAGGCTCTTGACCACCAATCCAGCCACGCGTATTGGCGTGACCACTGCTTTGGGGAGCGATAATCAGGAATCAGGGGAGAGCAAGTTAAATGCGCCCGCAGCTATTTGCCGCCACGTCGGCCGCGGTTTTACTCTCGCTCGCTCTCGACGGCGCCAGTGCCGAAGGCGGCTGTGGCCCCGGCTTTCACCGCAATGCCTACGGAAGGTGCCGCCCCAATGAAGGCCCGGTCGTCGTCGCCCCCGCTGCCCCAGTCGTCGTAGCGCCAGCGGCGCCGGTGGTCGTAGCGCCAGCGGCGCCGGTTGTCGTAGCACCGGCGCCGGTTGTTTGCGGCGCAGGATTGCGCTGGCACCCGAGGTTGAGGCGTTGCGTGGTTCTTTGACTGCGCGTCGGCGGGACCGGCCTGCCGCCGGGACCTGCCCGGACATCTCGATCACCGAAACGGCTGCTACGGGCAACGCGGGCGCTGCCCCGAGACTTAACGGGCCGACTGATCAAAAAGCAGGAATGCGCTGGGCATTTGTCAGGGCACCTGGTTGCTTTGAGTGAGCTGCGGCCTCAGCCGGCGCTTCAATCAGTCGACGTTTATTCGGCCACCTGTTCAGCGGCCGGCTTACCCTTGTCGAAAATACGCATCTCAATGTAGCGGGCCGGTTTGTCGGTCAAGTTCTGTTGCCGGTGGATGGTGCCGCGCGGAACATAATTGCTGTCGCCGGCCTTGAGCACGACCGGCGGCTTCCCCTTGACGGTAAAGGTGATTTCACCCTCCTGGATCGCCGTCCATTGATCGCCGGGATGACGGTGGAACTGATTTCCCGACCCCGGCGGCGCGGTGACGGACTGCATCCCAACCTCGCGCGTCGGGTCGTTCTCCAGCGGGGTCGTGAAGTAGCGATGGTTCTGGAACGTTGGCGCCGGCGCCTGCGCCAATGTCTCCACCGAAAGTGCGCCTGCCACGATGATGATGACGGGTGCGATCAGCTTGTTCATCACATCCTCCCTGAGTGTTACGCAGGAATGATGCTAGTGCGGCTCGCGAGTTGCAACAACGGCAACGCGGCGACAACCGCACCTGGCTGTTTCCGCAGGATCACGAAAAAAAAGTAATTGCGTCCACCCAAGCGCGAGCGCTCTGGTTTCTTGGCCTCGCAGCCAAGGGCCGGCCGCCGGCCAAGCGAGTGCCACTCGCTCGGAGGAGAAGCGCTCCGACCAGCATCTTCCGCTTTGCCGGCGGCACTATCCACAAGAACATCGTGCTTATGCGAGGTGCCGCTCTGGCTGTCGAAGCTGGGGGGCCCCCTCCCGTTCTGGCTGGAGCACGGGGCGCTGTTCCGGCAGGAGGGCCAGGGGGGGAAAAACACCGATGCTGTTGGGGCCTCTTCAGCCCCCTGAGGGCCTCGGTAGGCCAGCTGGATCAGGGCATTCGAGCGCGTCGAGTTCCAGCCCTCGGGCCGGCGGAGCCGAACCGCTGGGAGATTGAGACGCAGGCTGCCGGGCGGAATTATCAGCGAGTTTCAGGGGCGCTGGTGGGGTGGCGCCGAACCAGTCGTTGCTGGCGGGTTCGATTGAGCCAACTTCTCATGAGCACCCCAGCCCCAATTATACCCGATAGTCCCCCCTATCAGAAGCCCGAGAGCGGTGAGGGCCGCCGTTAGCCACGGCCAGAACCCGGTTTGGTCGGTGTCGTAGCGACGCGACTGATTATTGCGGTAGGGGTCAGACATGTTTCATTCCCTGTTCGGTTGGCCAACCATCTTGATTAGCAAATTGCTAACTGGCCTGAATGTTCCTGCGCACGAGCGGCGATAAAGGTTCCCGTCGGAATTATTGACGTCCGTGGTGGCCACGACTGACCACGCCTGCTTGAATTCGCGGTTCAACGACCGGCGCCGGGATCGCGCTGCCGAATGGCACGCCGACCCGGTTCCGGCGTTTCGCCGCTCGCGCACGTTTGCTCGATTGGAAAACCTTCGCCATCGAAGGCGGTAACGAGCGTCGAGACGCCCAGCTCTCCTGCCACGTCAGGAGCAGGGATGATTGTGCCGATTTCTCGCTGGAGATTTGTACAGTATGATCCGCGCTGTCCCGCGCGGCCGACTATGGGGCACGTGCACCGGCGCCCCCGCCGGCGACACGGGTGGCAAAATAACTGTTGACCGCCTGCACGACCGCATCGCCCGTATGCGAGCGCCAGCTCTCGGAAACCAGATGTTTTAAATCCCGCGCGTTCGATACGTAGCCGAGTTCGATCAGCACCGACGGTATGTCGGGCGCCTTGAGAACCCGAAAACTGGCCGATTTCTGGGGACGCTTGTGCAAGTGCGCTGCGGTGCGCATCTCCTTTATCAGACTGCGGGCGAACTCGGCCGAGAAGTTTCTGGTCTCGCGTTGCGCGAGATCGATAAGAATATCTGCGATCTCGTCGGGTTCGGCGGCAAGGTCTACCCCCGCTATGACATCCGCCCGGTTCTCAGCGTCGGCCAAGCGCTGCGCCTCCCCGTCCGAAGCCTTGTCTGACAGCGTGTAGACGGTGGCTCCCTCAGCTTCGCCCTCGCCTCGCGCAAGAGCATCGCAATGAATCGAGATCATAAGCTGCGCCTGCCGCTGGCGAGCGAACCGCACCCGCTCCGAAAGCTCAACGAAGGTGTCGTCGGTTCGCGTCATCATCACGCGATACTTGCCCGTGGCGTTGAGCTTGGCCCGCAGCGCCGATGCGAACTCGAGCACAATGTCCTTTTCAAGTTCGCCGGTTGGCGCCCGCGTCCCCGGATCGATTCCGCCATGGCCCGGATCGAGCACCACTAAAGGCCGAGGATCTGTCGTCGGCTCCTCACGGTCACGGCGCGCCGCCCCCTCCTTACCCTCCCCGGATTGCGGGGGAGGGTAGGGTGGCCGCGGGAGGTGATTGTCAATCGCCGCAGCCCGCAAGAATGTCTCGCGATCGACCGCGACGAGGTCAAGCACCATGCGGGCCGGTTGTCGATCTGCACGGTCGAGCACGAAAGCCTTCCTGACCCGCACCGGGCCGGCCAGATCGACAACGATGCGGGACTGGCCCGCCATCACCAGCCCCCAGCGGAACGCCTTGATGATGCCGCGGCCGTGCTCCCCGGCGTTGGCCGGAAGCTGGAAGTTGACCTGCGGAATTTCGATCACCACCCGGTACGGATCGGCGAGCGCGAACGCTCGCATGTCGATCTTGCGGGAGACGTCGATCACCAATCGGGTCTGCTGGTCATCGCCGGCCAGCCGAGCATCGGTTGCGACCGGCGGCCCCTCTGCGGCCGCCGGGTCGGGCGCCGGGGCTTCTGTTGGCGGCAGTTCAATGGCCCGCGGCACCTCAATGGCCGGCTGATCCGGCATTGGAAGCGGCATCTGAGACCAAGCCTCCAGCACCATCGCCAGATCGAGCGCAATCGCCGGCACGATCACGCTGACCCGGAGGATCCCGTTCAGACTCAACCACCGTCTTGCGGACGCACCCTCAGCGTTAGCTACCACAGGTGTCTCATCTGCTAACTGCTCAGCCAATGCGCGTACAGGTATGCGGATCACGGTCTCCGATATCCTTTTTGGCATCCTGTAATCCCATTTGGCATCCTTGTAGCCCAATACGGAGCCATGGTTAATGGCTGTTGAACGAATCATCGGGGAACCTGCTGGGGCTGCACTAAAAACGCTGTTGAGAGGCTATATATTACCCGTGCCGGAGGCTCATCCGAGCGCGCCGGCATGGCAGTTGCGGCTTGCCATGCCTAATTATGGCGCTTAGAAAGGAATCGCTGAAGGTTTGAAGACCCTGGTTCTGTCACGTTCGGGCATCCGCCCGCTATCGTTTAAGAATCCTGCCCCTTAATCCATTTGCGGCGGATGGCGAGCGTAATCGGCCACATCAGCTGCCGGATTTGACAAAGACAGGACAGCGGTCGTCGGCCGGGTGGCCTCCACCCGGACCTTCAGGCCGATTACCCGAAGGCGACGCCGTTGCGCGTTGCCGCCCCGCTTTTAAGGATCGAATGCGCCATGCCGGCGATCATTGACAACGAAGGCGCCTCGTTTGACCGCAAGGCCGCAGGAGGCTTTCGCCTGTCCGTTCGTGCGTGGTACGCGCCGATCTTCCAACTCAAAAGGCGCGCCGCGCATTGCGTCGCACCCCGCCAGTGCATGGACCGAAGTTCATGGACGGCAGGGGCCCGTTTTGCCGCGCGCCGCCACGAGATACATCAATGGCCAACAAGATGCTTATCGACGCGACCCACCCGGAAGAGACCCGGGTGGTCGTGCTGCGCGGCAACCGCGTTGAGGAATTTGATTTCGAGTCGGCAAGCCGCCGCCAACTGCGAGGCAATATCTACCTTGCTAAGGTGACGCGGGTTGAGCCGTCGCTGCAGGCAGCCTTCATAGACTATGGGGGCAACCGCCACGGCTTTC
>JASHRR010001304.1 GCA_030037185.1 Xanthobacteraceae bacterium
GCGTCACCCTGCGCTTCGAGGGCATCGGGGCCGGCGTCGGGCGGCAGATGATGGAGGCAACCGGCATTCTCGCCACTATCGGGGCGACGGCGCCGTTTGTCGGCCTGTTCGGCACCGTCTGGGGCATCATGAACAGCTTTATCGGCATTTCGACGCTACACACGACAAACCTTGCGGTCGTGGCGCCGGGCATTGCCGAGGCACTCCTCGCGACCGCATTCGGGCTCGCGGCCGCCATCCCGGCGGTGGTGATTTACAACGTGTTTGCGCGGCTGGATCGCGCATTATCGAGCGCTCTACGCCGAGGCCAGCATGGAAATCCTGACCCTCGTCAGCCGCGACCTCAGTCAGCCGCCCGCCGCCCGACTCGAGCCGTTCGATCCGCGGAGGCGCCCCGCAGTGGTGCCGACGGGGGAGTGACCGCTATGAGCATCCGTTTGCCCTGGCCGAGCGTTCGTTTTGGATTCGCCCAACAACGGAGTTTTCGTGCTTAAGTGTCTTTGGCGCGACGGCGCCTTTCCGCGTCGCCGACAGGGATTCCGTCCTGGTTTCAATTCCGCGCTCGAAACAGCCGCCACTGTCACCGCTCTCATCGGGATTGCCATATCGCCTGTGCGCACACACTTGCGCGGATCAAAATTCGTTCGAAATCTGATCAGTTGTACGCTCCCGCGTTCGAAGCTGGAGCAACTACGGTTTAACCCAAGGTGCCCCTCTACGCCGGCGATTCCACAACACTGCGGCGCTCCGCGCGACGCAGCATCGCACGTTCGATCACATAGTAATACGTCGGCACGATGAACAACGTCAGTAGCGTCGCCAGCAACAGCCCGCCGGCAACGACCGTCCCGAGGCTGCGCTGCACGTCGCTGCCGACCCCGGTGGCCATTGCCGCCGGCAGCATGCCGAGCGTCGCCACGGTCGCGGTCATCAGGACGGGCCGCAGCCGCTCGCTGGCGCCGGCAATCACGGCATCCACCAGTGGCAGCCCGGTATCACGCATGCGGTTGAGATTGGACACCATGATAACACCGTTCATGACCGCGACGCCGAATAGCGCGACGAAACCGACCGCGGAAGCGACGTTAACCGTGACGCCGGTGATATGCAGCGCGATCAAGCCACCAAGCGTTGCCAGCGGCACCACACCGAGGATCAGCGCCACCTGGCGCAGCGCGCCGAACTGCGCAAACAACAGCACGATCATCACGCCGAGGATCAGGGCGAGGATGAGACCGAAGCGGGCTTCCGCACGCACCTCGCTCTCGAAATCGCCGGCCCATTCCAGCCGGAACTGGCGCGGATCGAATTTGACCTTGGCGGCGATGGCCTGCTGCGCCTGCGCCACCAGGGCCGGCAGGCTGCGGCCGGTGGAATTGAGTTTCACCGACAGGTAGCGGTGGTTCATGTTGCGGTTGATGGTGCTTTCGCCGGTCTGCAGCTTGATGCTGGCGACCTGCGACAACGGCACCAGTGCCCCCGAGCTTGAGGTGAGCAGCAAGTCGCCGATCGCCTGGGGACTATTGCGCGCGTCTTCCTGGAAGCGGATCGTGACGTCGTAGTGCTTCTCGCCGATGAAGACCTGGCTTACGGCAACGCCGCCGATGCCGGTCTGGATGAGGTCGGCGACGTCGCCGACATTGATGCCGTAGCGCGCTGCCGCTTCGCGGTCCGTGATGATGACGATCTGCGCCAGCGGCGGCAGCTGATCGACCAGCACGTCGGTGGTGCCGGGTACTGTTTTGAGCACGCCGACGATATCCCGTGCGATACGGCGCAATTCCTTGAAATCGTCGCCGTAGATTTTTACCGAGAGCTGACTGTGCGGATCGAACACATAATCCTTGACGCCGTCGATGATCGGCTGGCTGAAGGCGATCTCATAGCCTGGCAGCTCGGCGAGCCGCGCCGCCATGCGGCGGATGAGATCCTGCTTGGTGCCGCCGTTCGGCCAGGTGCTGTAGGGTCGCAGCGTGACGCCCGCTTCGAGGTGGGATGGCGTCCACGGATCAGTGCCGTCGTCGTTGCGGCCGACGTGGGTCACCACGTTGTCGACCTCGGGAAATTCCAGGATGACCTTGCGCAGCCCGGCGTCCATCTCCATCGCCTTGGCGAGCGAGATGCCGCCGGTCATTTCGGCGTGAAGCCAGATCGAGCCTTCGTCGAGTTCTGGCAGAAATTCGCGCGACACCGTCGTGCCCAGCGTGACGACGGCCGCGGCCGACAGCGCGGTCGCAACAAAGACGACAGCCGGCAGGCGCAGCGAGCGCTGCAACATCCGGCGATATCCAGCCTCCAGCCACTCCAATACGCGGTTGTGGTACACCGGCCGCGGACGGCGATAGGCAACGAACGCGAGGCCGGGCACCAGCAGCAAGTGCAGCAATGCACCGATCTGGGCAAATCCGACCGCATAGACCATCGGGTAGAACAGCTTCGCCTCCACCCGCTGGAAGGCGAACAGCGGCAGATAGGTGGTAATGATGATGAGGGTCGCGAACAGGATCGGACGCGCCACCTGATGCGCCGCGGCCGCGACATCACCTTCGGTAAGCGGTCGATTGGGCTCCGCTTCACGCCGCCGCAGGATAGCCTCGGTCATCACAATAGCGCCGTCGACGATGATGCCGAAATCGATGGCGCCGAGGGAAAGCAAGTTGGCGGGAATGTTGGTGAGGTTCATCAGAATGAATGCCGTGAACATGGCGAACGGAATGGTGATGCCAATGATCAGGGCGCTGCGCGCGCTGCCGAGAAACAGAATGAGTACGATGAGCACCAGGCCGATGCCCTGGAAAATCGTTTCCCCGACCCGGTGGATCGTCGCGTTGACGAGGTCGGCCCGGTCGATATAGGGGACAATCTTCACATCGTCCGCCTCAAGCCGATCGTTGAGTTCGACAACTTTGGCGTGGATGCCGTCGATGACCTGCGAGGGATTGTTGCCGCGCAGCAGCAGCACGGTGCCCTCGATGGCATCGTTTTGTTGGTTCTTGCCGAGGATACCGTGACGTTCCTGATTGGCGAGCTTCAGCTTGCCGAGATCGCGTACGAAGATCGGCGTGCCGTTGCGCTGCGTCACCACGATCGCGCCCATCTCGTCGAGCGTCTGCACGAGGCCGATCCCGCGGATCACGTAGCCAAGTTCGCCGCGGTTGACGACGCTGCCGCCGGCGCTCGCACTGTTGGCGGTGATCGCAGCCTCGACATTGGCAAGCGACAGGTTGAAGCGGATGAGCTGCTGCGGATCAAGCTCAAGCTGGAACTGCGTCGTGATGCCGCCGAAGTTGCTGACATCGGCGACGCCGGGTACCTGCTTGAGCGCCGGGATGATGACCCAGCGCTGATACTCGGAAAGCTCCCGCAATCCCTTGGTGCTGGACTCAAGCGTATAATAATAGATCTGCCCGGTCGGCGACGACAGCGGATCAAGCCCGGGCATGATGTTGGGGGGCAGGACGGCGTTCTGGATGCGCTCGTTGATGCGCATGCGCCACCAGTAATCCTCCGTGCCGTCGCGGGACACCATGGTGATCAGCGACAGACCGAAGGTACTCTTCGAGCGCATCAGCAGCAGCCTTGGCGTACCGTTGAGTTCGCGCTCCAGCGGGATGGTAATGCGCTGCTCCACCTCCTCGGCCGCCATGCCGGGGGCTTGGGTAACGACTTGCGCCTGGGTGTCGGCAATGTCCGGATAGGCCTCGATGGCAAGTTGCGTCCAGGAATAATACCCGTAGATCGCGCCGAACACGGCGATCATCGTCAGCACCGTGTGCTTCCTCAGGGCGAAGGTGAATATGGCGTTAATCATTGAGCAGCACTCCGCCCTTGACGACCACGCGGTCGCCGGCCTTCAGGCCGCCGGCAACGATCGACAGATCACCTTGCTGGAATGTAATATTGACAGGGCGAGGCTCGAACACCCAGGGCTCTACCTCGACGAACACCTGATCGGTCTCGTTGCGTAGAACGATCGCCGTCGTGGGCACCGCCGGAACATTCTCTTGGCGGGCCCGGAAGGTCGTATTGGCGAACATGTTCGGCTTGAACCGTAGGTTCGGGTTGGCGAAATCGATGCGCACCTTGGTACGCCGTGTATCGGGATCGAGGATGTCGCTCACGAACTGCGTTTGGCCCTTGAAGACCTCGTTCGGATAGGCGGTGAACACCACGTCGGCAGACTGCCCCGTGGTGACCAGCGCGGTGTCCTTCTCGGGGACATCGGCGGTGACCCAGACGTTGGCGAGGTCCGCAATCGTCATCACATTCGCCGTGACATCATTGATGTACGACCCTTGCCCAATCTCCAGATCGATGATGCTGCCGGCGACCGGCGCCTTGAGGGGCAGAAGCCGCGTATCCTTCGCCTGGTCGGCCGAGATGCCGATGGTTTTCAGGCGCGCCTGAGTGCGCTCGTATTCGGACTTGGCCTGGGCGTAATCGCTCTGCGCCTGCTCACGGTCCCTGACGGCAACAGCGGAGGATTTTTCCAATACGACCAGCCGGTCGAGCGCCTGCTTGGTGAGCGTGAGGGCGGCGCTCGCCTTCTCATCGTCCGAAAGGGCCTGCCCCAGATCGCTCGAATCGATGATCGCCAGCACATCGCCCCGCGCCACCCGGCCGCCGAGCTGCACCTTCAGATCGACGACGCGCCCCGTTACCGGCGGCAGCACCTTCACGGTGCGCGCCGGATCGGCTTCCACCACGGCGGGCAGAACGAGATTGCGCTCGATATTCTGCGCAACGACCGGCGCGATCTCAAGTTTGGTACGCAAGGGCGAGCCTTCCGGTACCGTGAATCGCGAACCTTGGACATTGAAGAACGTGGCGCTCTCATGGACCGAGGTTTCCTGGGCTCGCAGAGCTTCGCCCGAACGGGTCACGACGCGATAGAGGCCGAAGGCGGACGCCGCTACCAGGAGGAGCACGAACACCCACCCCAACCCGCGTGACCGACCCTTCGCAACCAAACCCCCATCCTTTGAATCTTTGGATTGGATCATGTCAGAACACGCCATTTGGTCGTACAGGGGCGCGCAGCGGCCGATTCCGGCCAGCATGGGCGCGTGTGGCGCGGTAAATGCCGCGGCCGATTAGTGCCTGGGGTCAGGCGAGCGGCGGCGCGCGGGCGCGGAAGATTCCAGGGGGCGATGACGGCGCCAGAGAGGTAACCTTCGTGCATTGCAATAGGCTGCCGGCGATCGGTTGCAAGGCCGAAGGCGCCGATGACGGCAGGGCCGTGCCGGCCAGGTCGATCACGGCGCAGAGCGCACAATATTCCGTGGCCGGGGACGCCGGATTTGCTGGCGTTGTGTCATGTCCATCCCCGCCGTCGGCTCCGGCCAATGCAACAACCGAACCGACGATCGATCCCGGCGAGAATCGATGAAAGTGGCTTGGCAATACGAGAAATTGAATGGCGAGCGCAAACAGCGCGCACCACGCTCCAAATCGAATCTTCGACCTAACCCACCTCATAGGGGCCTCAATGCAAGCCCAATCCCGCGGGCGGTAACGGCTGTGCCTCGGAAACCTGCGCAAGCAAAGTTGCGCCAACGAGCCATATCAACCCGATGCGGGTGGCGGAACGGAGCTATTGATACGAGCACAATGTCGCTGCTTGTCAATAGGGTATCTACCGCGACCGATCAGGCGATCACTATTCGATAACGTCGTTGGCGCGACCCGGAAGCGGCAGCGGTGTAAGTGATTCCGAGCGCCTTAATGGTTTCGAGTTTGATGACCAGTTTGACTTTCGCGGATTGCTGGACGGGCAAGTCGGCGGGCTTAGCGCCAACATAAGCCGCTAACCTCGCGGAGATCGAGAAATGCAGGAAGCCTTTCGACCGCACGTGGTCATCGCTTTGAGGAGCATCAAAATCATCGA
>JASHRR010001305.1 GCA_030037185.1 Xanthobacteraceae bacterium
GTTCGGCCATCCTTGCTGCCATTCACGAGGTCCGGTCAGCAAGACTGCCTTTACCTGTTTCTTCGTCATCATACCAATTAGCAAATAGTGCCTGGTCGCAGCCAGTGTCAGGCAGCATCTCCATTCAGCCAGACGTTGGTATCATCATGCAGGATGCCCACGCCTATTGCGCGGCGCTGGTTCGCGCCGCCGACAAGGACCGCTACCTCGCGAGCTTATTCGCGCCGGCGGCGGCGCGGCCGCACCTCCATGCGCTGTATGCCTTCGCGAGCGAGATCGCGCGCGTGCGCGATGCCGCACGCGAGCCGATGCCGGGCGAAATCAGGCTGCAGTGGTGGCGTGACGTCCTCAATGGGGAGGGCAGGGGCGAAGTGTCGGCCAACCCGGTGGCGGCCGCGCTTCTCGATACGATCGCGTCATGCGCTATGCCGACGCAGCGCTTGATCGCACTGATCGATGCCCACCGCTTCGATCTCTATGCTGATGCGATGCCGAGTCTTGCCGATCTCGATGCCTATGCGGAGCACACCTGCGGGACGCTGTTTGGGCTGGCTTCGCAGATCCTCGACGCGACCCACGGCGCCGATGCAATCACGGCTGCCGCCGCACCTGCCGGCATCGCATACGGCGTCGCGCAGCGCTTGCGCACCTTTCCGCGCGATCTCGCGCGCGGCCAACTCTTCGTGCCGCTCGAGCTGTTGGCGCAGCACGGCCTGACGCGCGAGCAGATCACGGCGCGTCAAAACGCTGACGGCCTGCGCGCCGCGCTTGCTGGCTTGCGCGCGCATGTGCGGGCCGCGTTTGGCCGATTTCGCACGGCCGCGCGCGACATCCCGGCCGCCTGCGCACCGGCATTTCTAATCGCGCCTCTCGTGCCACAGCTGCTCGGGCGGCTTGATGCGGCGGCAGCCGATCCATTCGCGGCGGTCGAGGTCTCGCAGTGGCGGCGCCAGTGGGCGCTGTGGCGCGCGGCGCGCAGGTGGCCAATGCTGTAGCTCTACAGCACGAACCTGTCGCGCATGTTGTGTCGCGCATTGAGGATGCGCTCGACCGTGGCACGCTCGGCTGCGGACGTGATGAGCAGATCGATGCTGTCGACCTGATTGGTGGCAATGAGCTGGAGAATGTCGGTGCGAATAGAGCCGGCGGCGTTCCTCGGCAGGGCCGGCACGACCTGGATATATTTCGGGGCGTTGTCGCGGCCGATCACCCGAGCCAGATAGGTGGCGAGCGCCGCTTCGCCGCAGTTGCGCGCTTCGCCCGTTTCCACGAATGCATAAAGGCCGGTACCGGTGAGCCGGTCAGGATAGGCGAGCACGGCAGCATCGCGCACGCCGGGGTGCGTCATTAGCGCCGCCGTGATCGCCGGCGCGCCATAGAGGTTCTTGCGCTCCGCCACGAGGCGGCGGGTGATCTGCCCCTCCTGGTGCGAGCCGACGAGGGGCTCGATCAGGTCGACCTGATTGGTGCTGATGAGGCGCAGAATGTCGCGCCGCACGACGCCATCCTTCCGGCGGGGGAGCGCGTCGGCGATCTGGATGAACTCCGGCAGCCGTTCGGCGCCGACGGCCGACACCAACTGCTTGCGTATGTCATCCTCCCGCAGCGGCGCATCGGCCTCGACAAAGGCGTAAAGCCCAGTGGCGCTCTTGCGGTCGGGAAAATCCAGCACAGCGGCGTCGCGTACATGCGCGAAGGTCGTCAGGGCGGCTTCAATCATTGGCGCGTCGTAGGCGAGCCGCGCGCCGCCGCCCTCCGAATCGATGAAGCCAAGCAGCCCGCGCGTGACCACCATGTAGATCTTCTTACCGGTCATCATCCAGATCCGCGTCGGCAGGCTCTTGCGCGCGAGGATGCGGCGTTCGGACGGCGTCACGGCGTCCGGAACATAGCGCCGTTTGTGCTTGAGGAAGTGGCGCAGATCTTCATAGGCCGCCATGCGAAACAGCCAGCCGCGCCGTCGGAACATCGAGGCGAGCTGGAAGTCGAGCAGATAGGCGCGCCCATCAGGGGCGCGCAGCCAGTTCTGCTCCTTGGCCAGATCGTTGTGGGAGATGCCGGCGCGGTGAAGCGCGCGCAAGGCTGCGCGAGCAGAGCGAAAATAGGCATGGTCGCCGTAAGGCTGCGCGATTTTCAGCGCGCTGCCCGCGATGTAGCCGCGCACCAGCCTGCGCTCGTCGGCATAGATCAGCGGCGGCGCAATGCCGAGCGTTGTCGCCGACGCAAGAGCGCGGCGCTCGCGGTCGAACAAACGGCGGGCGAGGAGCCATGACCACCACGGCACCTCATCGAGCCGCCGCAGCACCGCGGGGATTTCGCCGCCTTCGCCCCGGAAGATGCCGCGCTCCACGGTCGAGAACACGTCGCGCTTGAGCACGACCGTGGTCTCCCACCTTCCGGCGAGGGCATCCGGGGCAGTCATTGCAGATGGCGCTCCGCCGATCGCACGGCCTCAGGCGAGGGCGCCGTTCGGGCCGGCTGGGCGGGCGCGCCGCCGCCCGCCCAGGCATCGAGGTCGTGGAGAGCCCGGGAGGTCAGCGCCCGTCGCTTGGCCATCCCCCTGGCGGCGCCGTGCAGCCGCGCTCCGTCGGCACGGCGGTCCGGCGATGTCTCGAGCGGCGGGAACAGGCCGAAATTGACGTTCATGGGCTGGAACGAACGCGGCCCGGCATCGATCGTTGCCACATGGCCGCCGGTTATGTGCCCCAGAAGCGCTCCGTGCGCGGTGGTGGGCGGCGGCGGCTCCGGCGCGCCGCCGCGCCGTTCAGCCGCCGCGAAGCGGCCGGCGAGAAGGCCGATGGCGGCCGATTCGACGTAGCCTTCGCAACCCGTGATCTGTCCGGCGAAACGCAACCGCGGCATCGCCTTGAGGCGCAGCATGCCGTCCAAAAGCTTCGGCGAATTAAGGAAGGTGTTGCGATGCAGGCCGCCAAGCCGCGCGAACTCGGCGTGCTCGAGGCCGGGCACCATGCGGAATATGCGCACCTGTTCGGCATGCCTGAGCTTGGTCTGGAAGCCGACCATGTTGAATAGCGTGCCGAGCCGGTTGTCCTGGCGCAGTTGCACGACGGCGTAGGGCTTAACGGTCGGCCGATGGGGGTCGGTGAGCCCGATGGGCTTCATTGGACCGAACCGCAAGGTTTCGCGGCCGCGTTCGGCCATCACTTCGATCGGCAAGCAGCCGTCGAAATAGGGCGTGGAGGTTTCCCATTCGTGGAACGAGACACGCTCGCCGGTCACAAGGGCGTCAATGAAAGCCTCGTAGAGGCGCCGGTCGAGCGGGCAGTTGATGTAATCAGCGCCGGTGCCGCCCGGGCCTGCGTCGTCGTAGCGTGACTGGAACCAGGCGACCGACATGTCGATCGACTCCCGATCGACGATCGGCGCGATGGCGTCGAAGAAGGCCAGCTCCTGTTCGCCCGTAGCGGCTCGTATCGCCGCCGCCAGAGGGGCCGAGGTGAGGGGACCGGTTGCGATGATGACGCTGTCCCATGAGGCGGGCGGCAGTGCCGTAACCTCGTCGCGATCGATCTCGACCAGCGGATGGCACGTAAGCGCTTGCGTGACAGCCTGCGAGAATCCGTCGCGGTCGACGGCAAGCGCGCCGCCCGCCGGCACCTGGTTGGCGGCGCCTGCGCGCATCACCAGCGAGCCGAGCCGCCGCATTTCCTCGTGCAAGAGGCCGACCGCATTGTGCTCGCGATCGTCGGAACGAAACGAATTCGAGCAAACCAGTTCTGCGAGGGAGCCGGTCTTGTGGGCTGCCGTGGTCCGGTTCGGCCGCATCTCGTGAAGCACGACCGGAATGCCGCGGTTGGCGATCTGCCAAGCCGCTTCGCTACCGGCGAGCCCGCCGCCTATGACATGGATCGGTTGCATGGTGGTTGTGGATATTGGAAACGCGCCGCATGTCAACCTATGGTCGGGTTTGCGCCTGTGCAATGCCGCAGCGCAATGTTCTGTCGCCTTGCTATAGGAGGCGTTCTGAGGCAATCCAGGACGTGGACAATCGCAAACCGCGAGGCCAACCATGGCTGATCTGACACTCTACCATATCGCGCCGTCGCGCTCCTCAGTCGCGCTGTGGATGCTGGAGGAAATCGGCGAGCCTTACGACATCCACCTGCTTAGTATGAAGAAGGGCACCAATCGGGAGCCCGCCTATTTGGCCGTGAATCCGATGGGAAAGGTGCCGGCGCTGCGGCATCGCGGTGTCGTCATCACGGAATGCGCGGCCGTCTGCACCTATCTGGCCGATGCGTTTCCAAAAGCCGGCCTCAATATTCCGCTCGATGATCCGCAGCGCGGACCCTATCTCAAATGGCTGTTTTTTGCGCCCGGCGTGCTCGAATCGGCCATTATGGACCGGGCGTTTCCGCGAGCGGGCGAAACGCAGCGCGCGGCCCTCGGTTATGGCGATTTCGACACCACGATGGACGTGCTTGCAAAAGCGGTCACGCCGGGGCCGTTCCTGATGGGGGACAAGTTCACGGCCGCCGACGTCGTCATCGGATCGACTCTGCGGTGGGGCACGATCTTCAAGATGATTCCAGAGCGCAAAGAGTTCGCCGACTACGTCGCGCGCTTCGTGGATCGGCCCGCCGCAAAACGGGCGCAGGCGAAGGATGACGAGCTAGCCAAAGTGTAGCCGATCCCCCCTGAGGTGCACTGAACTGGGAGGCTTTCGCCGCTCGCTCGTGCGGGCATCTCTGTCGCCTCATACAAGCGCAGCGCTTCAGGAGCCGAGTTTACAAGAGCGGACCCAGAGGGGAGGCGGGCATATATGCGTCCGATGTGCGATCGCAATCGCTTGGCGGAGCGGTCGCCGTTGGCTCCAATCTCCTTGGAGATGCAGAGACAAGGTTTTTGCACGGCGTATTGGCGCCTCGTGCCAGCTTTAAAAACCCCGGCTGCGCAGTCATGTTGCAGCCGGCGTTGCAGCGTTCAAGCGTGTCGCGAACCGAGTCCGCCCGCGCCGCCTCAGTTGGATGTTCCCCAAACCCGTTTCATGCCTTTCAAGCACAGAGCTGTTCGCGTTATGTTTCGACTGCCAACAAGGGAGCGGCGCTTGCCCCGACTGTTAAGTCGGAGGCTTCCGCGCCCCCGTTGTTTTTTGTGAGAGGCGCCGATGCACTTCGTTATTTCCGACACATGGGGTCCGACCGACCCGACCCGCGCCCTGCTGCCGTTCATCTTCGCCGCCTCTGCGGTGCAGGCGGGCGATCAGGTAACGTTGATGCTGTTCCACGACGCTGTGTACATGGCGGTGGAAGGGGCGGGCGCGAAGCTGGTGCCGGTCGGGCCGCCGAACCGCTTCGAAGAGGTCGCCGCTCACCCCAAGGTGACGTTGTGGGCTTGCAAACCCTGCATCGAGGTTCGCGGGCTTGCTGCCGCGACGCTCGATCGCCGCATCAAGCTCGGCGGCATGAACGATTTCCACGCCGCCGCGAAGGGGGCGGATGTGCGGCTGATAAATTATTGAGGCGAATCGCCAAGAAGCGGGAAGCTTTTTGGCAGGATGGGCGCCCGGTAGCGAATGTTTGCGCCGGCTGCGGCCGCTGATGCCGTGTTCTGAGAAAAGGGCTCGCCTGCTTCTCGAACGGCGGGGGCAGCCTCGCACAACGACCGGATAGGCGGCGGGGCCAAGCTCGATCCTCGGCAGCAGAACCTCGTCCCCGCCTTGTTCGCTGCAACAACGCAAAAGCAGAAAGGCGCTCTCGATCGAGGAATTTCTCGCCCGCGATCCCAAACGTCTCGCCGCCATCGAGTTGCAACTCAAGGCACCTTTGAAGGATGCCGCGGCCGTCACCCGATGGGCCCGGACAACGCTTTGGCGGGCACCTGCCGAGCCGCGTCTGGCAGCCGCACCAGGGACAACCGCTCCCGCCTCGCAATCGCGAAGACGCATGCGCTTGATGCCGCCGGTGTGGGCCGAGACGGGTAGGCTCGCCGGCCGGGAAATTCCTGCGCCCGCAATCAAGGCCATGGGGCGCGGCGCCCGCTGCCGTACGAGGCTTACCGCTTTTCCGCGCGGCTCTCGCGCGCAGCAACTCCCTCCGGGGCTTTAAGACCGGCGACATCGTCCGGGGTAACGAAAAGGCGCTGGTGCCGGCATTCATGTCGGGCGAGCTGCTGTTGCAGCCAAAGGTCAATTCAGCATCCAGACAAGAAACGGATCCTCAAAGATGTCGGGCACAGTACGTATCCCGCGGCAACGGCAGCGCGCGGTCAACCCCCGGCGCCAATGCCGGGCGGCGCAATCGTGTGGGCGGTGCTGCCCACATGGGGCTCGACGCTGCCGTCAGCACGTGCTCGTTTCGACGGCACGCGATGGGTTCCCTCGCGCTCCCGCGGTGGCATAATGGGCTCTCGCGTTCGAGGACAACGGCGCCGTGATAGGGTGGCAACGCGACAAGCTCTGTGAACTAAAGGCCACCGGCTTCGACCGCCTTGACGGTCTGTTGCGGCGACACCTCAGTGCGGTCTTTGGTCCGCGCGGTTCGACCAGAATTGGTTTCTTGGCGCGGGCGCCGATGAAAGGTTGCCCGGGCGACCGGCGTCGAAACACAGAGAGACTTACCGACCCTGCCGCATTGCCGGCCAGCAGTTGCCGCCATGTTGGAGTCGCGTTCCGGCTTGAAGTCGTGACCAAGCGCCAGACCAGGGGGAGTCATGGACAGCATTGTTGCCAGTCGCTCGTGGCGTCACTGCGCTGCCGTCGCCGTTTTCTTCGTGATCCTGGTGGTGGGCCTTTACCTGGTGAAATGGCATCCTTATTACCTGCGCAGCTTCGTCGCGGCGTCGCAGCACTCCATCGGCTCTTCGATCCTCACTGCTGGCGCCAGCGCCGTTCCGGTGCCGTCATGGGACGCCGCATGGGGTTATGTAATCGCCTACGGCAAGGCGATCTGGCAGGCGATGCTGCTTGGCCTTCTGATCGGCTCCGGCGTGCAGGCGGCGGTGGTGCCGCAGCGCTGGATCGAACGCCTGTTCGGCCGCCAAGGCCTTTCCGGCGTTACTGCAGGCGGTCTCGCGGCGGTACCTGGGATGATTGATGTGCACCTGCTGCAGCGCGCCGGTGGTGGTCGC
>JASHRR010001306.1 GCA_030037185.1 Xanthobacteraceae bacterium
CAAATTGTACCTATCGGATAAGCGTGTGCAATGGTAGCGTTGTTTAAATCCCGGTTCGACGCTGCCTAAACGGGGTGGAGGAGCGCATGCGAAATCGCCTGGCGTCAGTCGCTTTTTGCGTTGGCCTCGCCGGGGCCGGCGTGGTGAGCGCGATCGAGCTGCGAACGCACAGTCGGGCTGCCGCGCAAGCGCCGGCCGCGGCGGCGCCGCCTGACACGGCGGCGCTGCGAGCCCAGTACGAGAACTGGCGGACGGAGTTGAAGACCTGGGGTCGATGGGCGCCGGTCGGACAGGACTCCCGGGGCACCTCGAGCCTGATCACCCCCGAGAAGGTCGCGCGCGCCTTGAGGCTCGCGCGCGACGGGATCGTGGTGTCGCTTGCCCACGCCGAGCCACAGACGGCCGCCGCTGACGTCGGCCCTGCCGGCGTCTTCCATCGCGTCACCAATAACATCACCGACGCCGGCACCACAGACAACTACCAGGTGAGCTATCACGGCCTGACCGTCGCCCACATCGATACATGGTGCCACTTCTTCGAGAACGGGCAGATGTACAACGGCGTCCCTGTCAAGGACAACGTGACGAGCGAGAACGGATGTGTCAAAGGCAATGTGATGAATTGGCGGGGCGGTGTCACGACGCGCGCCGTCCTCTACGACATTGCGCAGCTCAAGGGGGTTGACTGGGTAGACCCCAACGTCCCGGTCACACGCGCGGATCTCGAAGCGTGGGAACGCAAGTCCGGCGTCAAGATCGGCCCCGGGGACATCCCGCTCCTTTACACCGGCAGATGGAAGCGGCGGGCCGCGGTCGGTCCGTGGGCCGGCCAGGTGGCGGGCTATTACCCCGACACTCTGCCGTGGCTGCATGAGCGGCTGCCGGCCTTCATCGGCCACGACTTCAACATCGACTGGAGTCCGAGGCCCGGCTGGGAAGGAATGCGCAACCCGATCCACGTGGCGGTGCTGATCTGGATGGGGATCAATATCGTGGAGAATCTCGATCTGGAGGAACTCGCCGCGACGGCGCGGCGGCTCAACCGCTACGAATTCGCGATTACCTTCGCCCCCCTGCCGGTGGAAGGCGGCACCGGCTCGCCGGTCAATCCGCTGGCGATTTTCTAGCGGCAACACCCGTGCGGCAAAATTCCAGATAGCACGGCGTTCGCCCCTCTCGTTTTGCCTTCGCCTCGTACCGGGTGCCATGGAATCCGGCCCACGGCTGCTGCCAATTCTCGGCGCGTTCTGCGGTCCAGACGAAATCTCCTGCACGCATCAGGCGCTCGAGCGTCCAGGCCGCATAGTCCGCAACGTCGGTCGCAAAGCGAAACAGGCCGCCCGGCCGCAACACGCGCGCCAGCATCGCAATCGCGCGATCCTGCACGAAGCGCCGCTTCCAATGCCGCCGCTTCGGCCACGGGTCGGGGTAGAGCAGATCGACCTCGTCGAGCGAGGCGTCGGGAAGCCAGGCCAACAGATCGACGGCATCGCCGGCGTAAAGCTTGACGTTATCGAGGGCGCCCGCTTCGATCGACGCGAGGATCTTCGCCATGCCGTTGACGAAGGGCTCGCAACCAATGAAGCCGACCTGCGGATGGGCGGTGGCTTCCGCGACCAAATTCTCGCCGCCGCCGAAGCCGATTTCCAGGCGAACCGCCTGCGGCCGCCGTGGAAACATCTCGGCGAGCCGATTGGGGGGCGGCTCGTCAACTGTCAGCGCAAGTTGCGGCAACAGCGTCGCCATCAGGCCGAGCTGGCGCGCCCGCAGCCTGTGACCCTTGCGGCGGCCGAAAAAAGCGCGGTCGCGGGAAGCGGCGTGATTGTCGTGGCCACACATCGCCATCGCCCATGGGCCGGTCGCGCCCGCCACGACCCCTCCCGCCAGGGGTCGACGCGGCGCTCCAGGAAGGCGCAGTCAGCCTCAGCTCGCGTTGCGCCGCAACTCGTCGACGAGGTCAGTACGCTCCCAGGAAAAACCGCCGTCCGGCTCCGGGGCACGGCCGAAATGGCCGTATGCGGCGGTTCGCGCATAGATCGGCCGGTTGAGGCCGAGATGTTCGCGGATGCCGCGCGGCGTCAGATCCATCACCTCGCTCAGCAGCTTTTCAAGCCGTGCCTCAGGAACATGACCCGTGCCGTAGCAGTCGACGTAGAGCGAGAGCGGCTTGGCGACACCGATCGCATAGGCGATCTGGATTGCGCAGCGGTCAGCCAGTGAGGCCGCGACCACGTTCTTGGCGAGGTAGCGCGCCGCGTAGGCAGCGGAGCGATCGACCTTGGAGGGGTCCTTGCCCGAGAAGGCGCCGCCCCCATGCGGCGCCGCCCCGCCATAGGTGTCGACGATGATCTTGCGCCCGGTGAGGCCACAATCGCCATCCGGACCGCCGATCACGAACTTTCCGGTGGGGTTGACGTGCCACACCGTCTGCTTGCTGATCCAGCCCTGCGGCATGGCTTCGCGGACATAGGGTTCAACCAGGGCCTGGATGTCGTGGGACGACAGCTTTTCATCGACGTGCTGGGTGGACACGACGATCTGGGTGGCCTCGACCGGCTTGCCGGCCTCGTAACGTATCGTCACTTGGCTCTTGGCGTCCGGTCCGAGCGCATGGGTCTCGCCGGAGCGCCGTGCCGCCGACATCGCCTTGAGAATGCGGTGCGCATAATAGATCGGCGCCGGCATCAGCTCTGGCGTTTCCCGGCACGCATAGCCGAACATGATGCCCTGGTCGCCTGCACCCTCGTCCTTGTTGCCGACGGAGTCCACGCCCTGCGCAATGTCGGCCGACTGGGCGTGCAGATACACTTCAATCAGCGCGTTCTCCCAGTGAAAGCCCGGCTGCTCATAGCCGATGTCCTTGACGGCGAGGCGGGCGAGATGGGCGATGTAGTCGCGGGTGATCTGGGATGGACCACGGGTCTCACCCGCGATCACGATGCGATTGGTGGTCGCCAGCGTCTCGCAGGCAACCCTGATGAGGCGCGGGTCCCAGCCATGGCGCGGCCCGACATGAAAGAAGGCATCGACAACCTCGTCTGAGATGCGGTCGCAAACCTTGTCGGGATGCCCCTCGGAAACCGATTCACTGGTGAACAGATAACTCGCACGCGACAAGATGCACCTCCTTGGCGTCGGTCCCGCGCGATGGTCGCGTGGTTGGGTTTGGCGTTGGTGTTCTTGCAGCGGCGCAGCCGTGCGGTCAAGGGTGGGCCGACATGGGCAAACGCCCAGTTACCGTCGGCGGGCGTTTGTTGCGGCCGCCCGCTACTGGCCTTCGCTGTCGCTGCCGGCGATCTGCTGCACGAGATCAACGATGCGGCGGCGCAGCTTGGGATCCGGAATGCGCATGAAGGCTTTGGTCAGCGACAAGCCGTCGGAGGTCGCAAGAAAATCGGACACGTAAGCCGGCGACGGGGCCTCTTGCAGGCCTTCCGCTGCAGCTGCCTCCGCCAGCACCGGGGCTCCTTCAAAAAAGAACGCCACCGGGACCTGCAGAATCTGCGAAATCTGCTGCAGCCGGCTTGCTCCGATCCGGTTTGTGCCTTTTTCGTATTTTTGCACCTGCTGAAACGTCAGCGCCAGCGCATCGCCGAGCTTTTCCTGGCTCATGCCCAGCATCATGCGGCGCATTCGTACCCGGCTACCCACATGCTTATCGATGGGGTTGGGAGCTTTCTTCGTCATTATTCTGTTCTCCTTATTTTCTCCCCACAACCCCTCGAACGCCGATGCGACCAGCGGTGACCGAGTGGAGGTTACATGCTAGTACACAAATAGTGCAATCATAACATTAATTTATTTTGCGTTTTCATTAAACGCATTGCACTTTCTGTATAACTCAACTTGCTGTCCTTAGTTCACTCTAATGGTGCAACCGCCCCGGGCGTTCTCGCTTTAGGCGAAAAAGCAGACTCCCGGCCAGTGCGCCCGCAACGGCGGCAAGGAAGAGGAGATCGCCTGTTTGCGCATAGATCGTAACCTTGGCAGCGCGCGGCAGGCCCTCATCCAACAACCCGTCATGCCCGAGCGGAAGGGCCGCAATGATCCTTCCGAGCGGGTCCACCACGGCGGAAATCCCACTGTTGGCGGCGCGAACCAACGGCAGCCCTTCTTCGATCGCGAGAACCCTTGCCTGCTGGAAATGCTGATAGGGGCCGACGCTCGTTCCAAACCAGGCATCGTTGGTGACGTTCAAAAGCCAGCCGGGGCGTTCTCCCACCGGAACCGCTTCGCCTGGGAAAATAGCTTCGTAGCAGATGAGGGGCAGCATGCCGGGCGCTCCCGCAACTGCGATGATGCGCCGCTCTGCGCCGGGCAAAAAGCCGCCCGGGACCAACTGCGTCAAGCCGGCGCGTTCAAGCAAATCCTCAAACGGCAGGTATTCTCCAAACGGCACCAGATGCAGCTTATCGTAGCTCGCCAGAATGGAACCGTTGTGATCGATCACATAGACCGAATTAAAGGCATGGGTCGCTTTGCGGCCCGGCGCCGGCTCGACGGGACGCGCCGCGCCTGTGATCAGCGTCGTGTTAGGCGCCAGCATGGCGGCGATCGCCGACAGCGCATCTGCTTGCCGCACCAGAAAGAACGGAAATGCCGATTCGGGCCAGATCAGATGGGTGACACCGTGCAAGCCGCCCCCGGCGCGACCTTCCGGCGCTCGCCGGGAGGGGTCCGGCGGCACAGCCTCACCCGCACGTTGCGACAACGAGATATAACGGTTCATGATCTGCGCCCTGGCGGCGTAACTGAATCTCTCATCCTGGGGTATGTTGGGCTGCATGATCCGCAGGTGGACGCCGTCCACCATCTCGGTCGGATTGCTGGCGAGCCTCAAGCCGCCGTAGGCGGCGAGCGCCGCGAGCGTGCAGCCTGCCCATGCGAGCGGCGCCACTGACCGGCGCCCCGCACCGGCCAATAGGGCAGGAGCAGAAAACACCGCCACCGCGATAAAGGTCAGGCCCCAGATGCCAAAAACCGCAGTGCTTTCGGCGAGCGGCAGCGGCGTTGTCAGTGCATAGCCGAACGCGTTCCAGGGAAATCCTGTCAACACGTGGCCTCGCAGCCATTCGGCTGACGACAGCGTTGCGGCGAGGGTCACGACGCGAAAGCGGCTCGGGGTCCACAACAGCCGCGCAGTCGCCAAACCGACCCCGGTGTACACCGCAAGATAGGCCGGCAGGCCGATGACCGCGACCGGCAGCAGCCATCCGAACGTCTTGGCGTCGACCAGGAAAGCGGCGCCGATCCAATAGAGCCCGGCAAGAAAATATCCAAACCCGAACCACCAGCCGATCCCAAAAGCTGCACCGATGCCGCCCCGCCGCGTCGCCCCGACGCCGTCGAGCAGCCACACGAGCAGCGGAAAAGTCGCGAACATCACCGGCCAAAGATTGATTGGCGCCAGCGCCAGGGTCGATGCGGCCCCGGCCACAAAGGCGATCAGCATCCTGCGCCATCCCCGGGCCAGGATGACCGGTTTGGCCAAGCCGAACTGCTTCACGGCTTCGATTTCGCTGGCGCTGGCGGTGAGGCTTGTTCGGCGGCGCCGCGCAGCGATGCCTGCTCATTATCATCGGCAGCCGCGGCCGCGCGCCCATCCGCAGTTTCCGCCGCTTCTCCCGCTGGCAGGGCAGGGTTGGAGGACGGCGGAGGGTAGGGAGCGGGTCGGCGCAAGGCGGGCCGTTCGGCAGCCCGCAGCGACGGCTTGCGAGGATGTATCCTGACCCGCTTCACGCGACGCGGGTCAGCGTCGAGAATCTCGATCTCGAACGGTCCCGGGCCCGGCACCAGTTCGCCGCGCACCGGCACCCGGTCAATCAGCGTGACGATATATCCGCCGACGGTATCAACCTCTTCGGCAGCGTTGCCGACATCGAATTCCGCACCGATCACGGCGACCGCCTCTTCGAGCGACGCGCGGCCAGACGCGATATACGATCCGTCCGGCTGCCGGATGACGGCACGCTCGGTGGCTTCATCGTGCTCATCTTCGATATCGCCGACGATTTCCTCAACGATGTCCTCGATCGATACCAGACCATCGGTGCCGCCATATTCGTCAATCACCAGCGCAAGATGGATGCGCGTCGCCTGCATTTTGGCGAGCAAGTCCATCGCCGGCATGGACGGCGGCAC
>JASHRR010001307.1 GCA_030037185.1 Xanthobacteraceae bacterium
TCCACCGCCGCGCCCATCTTCCCATCGTCCTCGCATCCGGTCTCTTCAATAAGCCAGTGAAAGTGCCGTGGTGGGAGGACCGGTCTCTCCGCTTTATTCAGTAGCCGCGCCGCGCGATTCAGCGGCGCCGTGCGGATTTTATCCCATTTGTCTCGCAGTCGACACAGCGTGAGGCCAATTCCGTTCCATGGAAATCGAGGCTTGCACAGATAGCCTATTTGCACGCCAGGCGACGTTTTTGTATGCCCGGACACGATGGAACGCCTATAGGTGCTCTCGACGAGCTCCTCAAAGTGGAGTTTGCTCCGCTACAGACCGAGACCATGCCTCTGGCAACAAAATCCCAATTAGCGGATCATTGGCTCCCGATTGGCCGAAGCGAATGCTGCCAGTCGTCCGTGATTCGCGGACCGACCGTCGTTAGGTCAGACATTCGACAGGGCCTACTAGACCTCCGTGTCTCACGGGTCCGCGATCCGCTGCCTTTCGCGCACTCTCGCGTTCCATCAACTGCCTTGATGGTAAGAGATTGACGCCGTCCAACATGAGCGCTCGGCGATGCGCGCGCCTAGTCTTCAAGCAGACTGCTCCGGCTCGCACGCGACGAGCGCCGGCTCACAGGTCGATACATCGGACCGCGTGGTTCTGTGCCCAGTTCGGCCAGGAGGCGCGCCGCGATCTTCAAGTCAGCGGTCTCGAATCCTTCGGTAAAGCGTTGATAGACGCCAGCGATTAGGTTCCGGGCGCGGTCGGCGTGCCCCTGACGTGCCCACAAACGCGCGAGCTGAGTTGCCGCCCGCAATTCCCAACCCAAAGCCGATTGCTGGCGTGACCATTCTAGCGAGGCAACCAGCGACGCCTCCGCAGTCGCCACGTCGGGTTGCGGCCCAACCAACAAAATATCAGCGCGAGCGCGCAACAGATCCGGCATGTCGAACTTCCCGTCGCCCTCTTGCGCCAACGCCAAGGCTTCGGCAATCATAGCCTTCGCGTCATCGAATGCCCCGCAGCGCACCGACCCCTCTGCCAGCGCGCGACGCCAGCTCGATGCGAGAATGTTGTATCGCTCCGATTGAACCGTTGCCAGCGCGCCGCGCAGGACCTGAACGCCAGCAACAGTCTCGCCTCGTGCGATGAGGATCTCTCCCTTCAGCGCGAGGCCGTGGTCACGGAAGGGTCCAAGAGAGTGTTTGTTGGCACGCACGATCGCCCGCTCGACGCACTTCCACGCTTCATCGATCTCGCCGGTCCAGATAAAGACCGGGATGGTAGAGACGAGCGAAAGGCACACCATGACCGGACGGTCGCGCCTCTCCGCCGCATCGATGGCCTGATTGGCGAATACGAGAGCACGTTCGGGTCGGCCGCGTAGCCATAGCGCCCGTGCCAGAGCGATAAGCGCGCGCACATCATGGTCGTAGCCGAAAACGTCAACGTAACCGTGAGTAGACGCGGCCGATAGCTCGAGCCCGCGTTCGCAATGTTCCTGAGCCGCCGCTTGGTTCCCAAGCATATGATGCGTTACCCCGAACAACCATTCGGCGATTGCGATTCCGGGCAACTCACCGATCGCTCGCGCAACCGAAGCGGTGCGCTGGGCGATCGCAAGCGCGCCAGAGTGATCGCCGATCCGATTCAAGAAGACGTGAAGCCAAGTGAGCAGGCGTAGTAGACGTTGGTGATCGCCAAGGCTTTCCGCAAGAGCAAGGCCTTGCTCGAGCGCAATCCTTACCTCGTCGCTGTTGCCACGAGTGTGTATTGAGGACATGGCAAGTGCCGATCGCAGCGCCAATTCACGCAGCGTCCCGCGATCCTCCTGCGGCAATGCCGCGGCGGCGCGCTCACACCAGCGCTGACATTCAGAGAGCAGTGACAGTGCTAAGAAAACCGGCGTGGCCACCGCAGCCAGTCTCACGCCACTTGCAGGACTGCCGTTGAGGCCGAAGCACCACTGCAATGCCGCACGAACATTGTCGAGATGAGCTAGGGGGAGCGCTCTCTGCGCCGAATCGTTCTCAATGTTTTCCAGCACTCCTAGATAATATTCGGCATGCCGTCTGGAACACTCTTCCAGTTCGCCGCCTTCGGTCAGGCCGGAGAGGGCGTAAGCCCGCGTCGTCTCAAGCAGCCGGAAATAGCCACCAGCCACGGCGAGGTCTGATGTAAGCAGCGATTTCGCGACGAGGTTCTGAACACCGTCTGCAATTTCCGCTTCCGATACCTCCTCTCGATTGGCCACTGCGTTGATCGCCGCGAGTGAGAAACTGCCGGAGAATATCGCCAATCGTTGAAGCAAATGGCGCTCGAAATCGGGTAAAAGCCGGTAACTCCAATCGAGTGTTGCACGGAGCGTCTGATGACGTGAAAGTGCGGTGCGGCGGCTACCTGTCAATACGGCAAAGCGATCGCGCAATCCGGCCGCCACCTCCTCGACCCCGAGCGTTGCAGCTCGAGCTGCCGCGAACTCGATGGCAAGTGGTATGCCGTCGAGTCGCCGACATATCTCAGCAATCGTTGGCAGAATCTCGTGACACGAAGAAAAGTCCGAACCGAGCTCTTTAGCTCTCGTGATGAAAAGCTCCGGCGCACTGCGGCCCAGAATTTGGTTGGCCTCCATGTGCGCCAACGCAGGTACGTCAATTGGCGGTACGCGATAGGTGAACTCTCCCTGGATGCGGAAAATCTCGCGGCTCGTGGCCAGTATTGTGATACGAGGACATAGGCGCAGGCACTTCTCGGCCAGTGTCGCGGCTGCCGCGATGACGTGTTCGCAATTGTCAAGAACCAGCAGAAGCTTTTTCCCGGCGATGGCCCTGGCGACCGCTTCGGCTGACATAACGCTGGATTGAAGCTTCAGTCCAAGCACCCCGGCAACGGCGGAAGGCACCAGATCAGGAGCTGACACCGACGCGAGCTCGACCAGCCATGCACCGTCGGCAAACTGTTTTGGACACGGCGAGCGACCTCCAAGGCGACGGTGGTTTTTCCAATGCCGCCGGGCCCGGTCAGCGTCACAACGCGATAGGCTGAAACGAGATCGCACAACCTCTGCACAGACTCTGTCCGGCCTACGAGCCGAATTACGGTCGCAGGGATGTTGGTTCCCGGAGGTTCTTCAGCAACGCTCACCTGCTGGCTGCCCTCTGGAGGCTCCATCGAGCCTGGATGCCGGAGTGTCCATTCACCGAGCAACCGGTAGCCACGGCGCGATTCGGTCTTCAGCAAATTCCGATACGCGCCTTGCGAATTGCCGCTGCATGGACGTGAAGCGTGCTTTCCATAACAATAGCGCCGGGCCAGACGCGATTCATCAACTCGTCTTTGGTGACAAGCTTCCCGGCCGACCGGGCTAAGACTTCGAGGATCTCGAAGGCGCGCGCGCCAATGGGTACAGCAGAACCAAGAACCCGGAGCTCGCGGCAAGCAAGATCGATCTCGCACTCGCCCGACGCGTAAACAGCGCGAGCGCCCTCAACTTGTTGTTGTATCGTATTATTCACTAGAGCCTTGCGCGATAAAACCTTGGGGCGCAGCCGATCTGGCTGATGTACCTAGGCCGAGCGTTAGAAGTTGGGCATTCGTCTCATGCAGTCAACCCTGCGTCCCGCCCCGAAAGGCGGCGGATCGCGGAACCTTGAGATCAGCGAGAGGTTCCTCTTTAGGACTTTTTAGAAAATGCCCCAGGAATTCCAACCACTCCCGGCCCAAGTTCTCCCCACGACCTGACTGACACCGGTTCCTACGGAGGAAACCAACATGATCTCTGCTGCATTTCCGTACGAAAAGCAGCGACGCCGCGTCCACGGCCGTGAGATGGCCTACGTGGAGGTGGGAGCAGGCGACCCCATCGTGTTGCTGCACGGCAATCCCACCTCGTCGTATCTCTGGCGCAACGTGTTGCCGCACTTGCAGCCGCTTGGCCGCTGCATCACCCCCGACCTGATCGGCATGGGCGACTCCGACAAACTGCCTGACAGTGGTCCCCACTCGTACCGTTTCGTCGAGCACCGCCGCTACCTCGACGCCCTGCTCGAGGCCCTAAATGTACGCGAGCGGGTCACCTTCGTGATCCATGATTGGGGATCTGCGCTGGGCTTTCACTGGGCCAACCGGCACCGCGAGGCAGTTAAGGGCCTCGCATTCGGGGAGGCGATTGTGAGGCCGCAGGGCTGGGACCACTGGGACAAGATCAATATGCGCTGGGCCTTGGAGGGGCTCCGTTCCGAAAAAGGCGAGAACATGGTCCTGCGGGATAACTTCTTTATCGAGACGATCCTCCCGGGGGCGATCTTGCGGACCCTCTCAGCCGAGGAGATGGCACAGTATCGGCGCCCATTTGCCGAGCCCGGCGAAGGGCGCCGTCCCACGCTGACTTGGCCCCGGCAGATCCCTGTCGATGGCGATCCCGCCGATGTGACCGAGATCGTCGCCGCCTCCGCGGATTGGCTGTCGAAAAGCGATGTTCCTAAGCTGTTTTTCAACGTTCAGCCTGGTGCGATCCTCGCCAACGAGCAGGAACTCGCCTTTATCCGCAGCTTTCCGGCTTTGACCGAGGTGAAGGTCGCCGGGCGCCATTATTTCCAGGAAGATTCGCCGGACGAAGTTGGAAAGGCCATCGCCGGCTGGATGCTGGCGTTGAGTTGAGCGCGACGGCACACATCTTACGGTGGCGGGGGGTCTGGACCTTTGTTGTCGAATATCTCCGCACGTTCATGAATGAGTATCGAGCTATGTCCAAACTTCCCCTGATTGTCTTCGACGTCAACGAGACGCTGCTTGATCTCGAGACAATGGCGCCGACCTTCGAGCGCATCGTCATGACAAGGCCGCTATGCGGCTTTGGTTCTCGAACTTCATTTTGTACTCCGCAGCCCTCACCGTGGCGGGCGAATATGTGCTGTTCACGGATATCGGTGCAGCCGTGATGAAGATGCTGGCAGATACGCGCGGCATCAAAATCAAGGACACCGACAAGAGGGAGCTTGCCGAAAGATTCTCCACAATGCCGCCGCACTCGGAAGTTCCTGCGGCACTCAGTAAGCTGCGCCGGGCCGGCTTCCGCCTATTTACCCTCACCGGCAATCTGCTCGAGATCCAAAGCCGCCAGCTCGAGCACGGCGGCATCCTCGACCTGTTCGAGCGCCGCTTCAGCGCAGATGGGGTGAAGCGGCCTAAGCCGGCACCCGACGCACATGTCGAGGGGAAGCTGCAGGTCCAATCATCGCAGCTTTGCATTGTCGCTTGCCACACCTGGGACACACTCGGCGCGGTCGCGGTCGGCTGGGAGGCCGCGCTCATTCGGCGAGCAGGCAACGCTCTGCTTGGGGTCGGACCGCAGCCGCAATTTGTGGGTGACGACCTCTACGACATCGCCAATCAGCTCATCACCCGAACACACAGCGGGTTAGTCGTCGTCACCGAATAATATATGAAAGGACCAGGAAGATGTCGATCAAGGACGATCTCACCATCGTATTCGCGCACGGGGCGTGGGCCGACGGTTTGAGCTGGGCGAAGGTCATTAACGGCCTTCGCGCCCACGGGCTTACCTCGATTTCGGCGGCGCTTCCGCTGACCACTCGCCCCGACGATCTCGACGCCATCAATCGCGCAGTCGAGCGTGCGCCGGGCGATGTGGTCGTGGTCGGTCATGCCTATGCAGGCGCTGTGGTCGGCGGCGCGAGTTCGGACAAGGTCAAGGCTCTTGTCTACATCACTGCCCTGGCCCCCGATGCAGGCGAGACGGTCGCCGACGTTTTCTATCGCTCCAAGCCGCACCCCAAAGCGCCGAAGCTCGCACCCGACGCCCATGGGCTGATCTATCTCCCTGATGAGGCGTTCGCCGACGCCTTCGCGCCCAACGCCACCGCCGACGAACAGGCTGTACTCCGGGCGGTTCAACGGCCGATCTCACCAGCCTGTATCACCGTGAAGGTTGAGCGGCCCCGCTGGAAGGACGTACCGACCTGGTTTCTGCTGGCGGAACAGGATCGCATGATCCTCGCTGAGACTCAGCGGTTCATGGCGGACCGGATGAAGGCGACGGTACGCTCGCATCCGGTCGATCACGCGCCGAGCGTGACCGCGCCGGGCCCGGTCGTCGACATCATCATGGAAGCCGTTCGAGCCGTTCGCGGCTGAACCGGGAACGATCGGCGCCATTGCGCCTGATCCCTGAACGTCGGAGGAGGACGTTATGAGCGCCATCAAGTACCGCACGGCAAATGTCGATGGATTCCGGGTGTTCTATCGTGAAGCTGGGGAGTCCAATGCGCACTCGCTTCTTTTGCTTCACGGCTTTCCGACCGCGAGCCATATGTTCCGCGATCTGATCCCGCTTCTCTCCGATCACTACCACATCATTGCGCCCGATCTGCCCGGCTTTGGTCAGACTGATATGCCGTCGCGCACAGAGTTCAGTTATTCTTTCGAGCGCATTGCGGACGTGATAGAAGGGTTCACGGAAACCATTGGCCTTAGCCGATTTGCGATCTACGTTTTCGACTACGGTGCCCCGACCGGTTTCCGCATTGCGCTGAAGCAACCGGATCGCATCACGGCGATCATCTCTCAAAATGGCAACGCCTACGAGGAGGGCCTGAGCCAAGGGTGGGATCCCATCCGGGCCTATTGGCAAGTGCCGTCGGTGGCCAATCGCGAAGCTCTGCGCACGTTCCTGAAGCCGGAGACGACACATTGGCAGTACACGCATGGTGTCCCCGACCCGACGTTGGTCTCACCGGACGGGCAGTCCCTCGACAATTTCTATCTGGCGCGGCCGGGCGCTGACGAAGTGCAACTCGATCTGTTGGGCGACTACAAGAGCAATGTCATGCTTTACCCGGCCTTTCAGAATTACTTCCGAACAAGGAAGCCGCCGCTCCTCGCAATCTGGGGCAAGAACGATCCGTTTTTCCTGCCGCCGGGTGCCGAGGCGTTCAAGCGCGACAACCCGACCGCGATCGTGCGCTTCCTTGATACCGGCCACTTCGCGCTTGAGACCCACGCGGAAGAGATCGCAGCGGCGATTTGCGAGTTTCTCTCTGGTTGGATCGAGAGCTGATCCGGTCGGCGACAATGCCACGCAGGAGCAAGGTGGTGGTAATCCAGCTGCGCTATCCCTACCGCCTGGGGAGTAGCTCGTGACAAGCCGCCCATTCACGCTGCTGTATCTCAAGGGGCCTAGGCAGCAAGCGGTCGATTCTGATGGGCCATCATGGTCAGCTAATCTAACGACCGGCGGCTGTGTTGAAGAGACCTATCTCTCGCCTATCTCGAGCGGGCTTGCGCGGATGCCGATTCGGGCGCGGACTTTCGGTGAGGGTTGTCGCCAGCCCAATCGATTGAGATGACGATTGAAAACCGTGCTCGCTATCACAGGCGTGTACGGCACGACGGATTTCTGCGAACGTAACGTGGAGCGTCGAACCATTCTTGGAGGTATTGGAGCCGCCGGCGCCGGGGTTTTGATGCCCACTCTTATGGGATAATCAGCAAAGGCGAAAATGATGTCACAACATGAAGCACAAGCGCAAGTCGCATGGTTTGAGATGTCGACGATCGAAGTCGCAGGCAACAAAGTTGCCTTTCGACGTTATGGCAAAGGCCCAGCTATCCTTATGGTGCATGGCTTTCCGCGAACCAGTCTAATGTGGCGCTACCTGGCTCCGAAATCTTCTCAAGATCACACGGTCATTTGTGTAGACCTGCGAGCCTATGGCCAAAGCGGCACACCTGCCTCGGCTGATGATCATTTCCCATACTCGAAACGAGCGATGGCAACAGAGCTTGTTGGTCTCATGGAAAAACTGGGTTTCTCGAAATTCGCGCTCGTGGGACATGATCGAGGCGGGCGCGTCTCCTACCGGCTGACACTGGATCATGCGGAGAAGGTAGAACGCTTGGCTGTTTTTGACGTGATCCCAATTCTTGAAGCGTGGAGCCGTTGCGACGCGCGTTTTGCGCAAACCTATTGGCCCTGGATATTGCTCTCTCAAAGGAATCCCTTGCCGGAGAGTTATCTGCTTGGCGCGCCGAAAGCTGCCTTTGAAAATCCATTTGGGCACGGTTCTTTTGGCGCGAACATCCTGGAGCAGTATGTCGCCAACTACCGGGACCCAGTTCGTGTCCACGGTATCTGCGAAGAGTATCGGGCTGCCGCGACGATTAGAGCATGATAGCGCCGATAAGAAAGCGAACAAGCTGATACAATGCCCCATGTTGCATTTGTGGGCGGAAGGCGGGCCCTTGGACACTTTCTATGCCGAAGAGGGTGGCCCACTTGGAATTTGGCGCATCTGGGCGCCGAAGGCCCAGGGTCATTCGATGAAAGGCGGTCACTTCTTCCCAGAGGAAAACCCGGACGACACCGCCAGTGCTCTGATGGGCTTTCTTGGCGCATAGTTGCATTACTCACCTTGACCTGTGAGGCGGCTTCCCACGTCCGGCAGACACAATGAGGATCGATAATCCATACGGCAAGGCGGGTCCTGCCCGGCTTGCCGCCGCTGCTTCTGGGACATCGATAGAGGGCGGTGGCTGCGCAACGAGCCCAGCCGAAAATGCGGTGTCCATGTATGCCTTGACGCTCACGCGAACGAACCCACCTGCGCTCAATTTAGTGGACCCAGTGAGTGCGCAGGGATGATACGTTGTGACACCCGGATATCGGGGATGCCGCACAGTCAGTGATCGGGCATGGAGCACAGACGCAAGCGCAATGCCTTACAGGTCTGACGCCTGCTTCTTCGGAGGTCTTCAAGCAGCTCGACCACGGCAAGCGCTTGCTCCGGCGTCCAGTAAGCGGGAATGGCGAAGGGGATTGTCAGAAGCAATCGGGTCGAGGGCGTGCTCACGATTTTGTACTGCAGATATCTCGCTCGTTCTTCCGCATATGGCGCCGTTGTGTGCTTCGCGACTGTTGAGCCGCGCGTGAAAAGTCGGTCGAACATGGCTGGACCTCCATTAAGCGGTGGACGTCTGCGCCCCTTGCCGACAATCTGGTCGAATGCGGCGTGCAGCACCGGCGTGCGCTCCGCCTTCAGAAACGGCGGGTCCTTGTAGCCGGAAAGCCGGATCACTGGCTTTGTCCAAGTTGCTGGGTTGTGGGGATCGCAGCCGGTACCGCGCCACAGGATGGTACGAGCTTGGTCCGCAAGCTCACGCGGAAACGCCCGGTCGATGCGGACGAATCCGTCGCGAATGAATAGCTGTATCTGATCGTCGCTGAGCGCGCGCATCGAGTCATGTTCATCAGCAAGCATAAATATCCTCATATCGCTCTAGGCCGGTCACCTATCGCCGCGTGATGCAACGTTGGTGCGGCTCATTGGTCCAGGAATGTGAAATGGGACGCTCGGCAACTGCCCACCACGCTCTCGTCTTCCGCCCGCTCGAAGCGGGCGCCGCTGTTAGCGGCTGAGGAAGAAGACCGAAGCGATATCGGATGCGCGGATCATCATGAAACTTCGGGATAGCACGGATAGGTTTGAAGGATCAACGCACGACTTGAGGCCGGCAATAGGTGCAAGACTCAAAGACAAGGGTCCGTTCACTGGCCCACAGGAGATCATTGGCCCACCGAAGACACTCTGATCGCCACTCATCGCGGGGCAGGCATCGAGGGTACAGCGGACATGGAGGATTTGGCGGCTGCTCGCCCTTGCAACGCTTTCGCGAAGACGGGACTTGCGAACCGATGCCACGCGGCGGAAGCACTTCGCCATTGGAGGAGTAACTGGAACACCTTGGCAGCTAAGATTCAATCCGAGCGAAAGCCTCTTGACGCGGAGGCGGCTGCCGGATGGACCTCCCGCCGGGAAATCACCCTGGACACTTCAATACTGAATCGGTACATCACACTGGACACTTCAATACTGGATCGGTACGTTGGGTTCTATCAACCCTATGCGAACCAAGTCTTTACGAGTACGCGCGACGGGAATCGATTGATCACGCGATTTGCCCGACAAAAAATCCCGGTTCCGTTCTATCCCGAGAGCGACAGCGAATTCTTCGCGAAGATGGCGCTTCTTGATATCGTTGGCCTCGAGGCGCGTCACGGCCAGCCGCTCGAGGGCGTGTCATTGTCCGTCGGGGCGGGCGAACTCCTCATTCATGACCAGATCAATTTCATCACGGATGCACAAGGGCAGGCAGAATCGTTGATATTGCATCAACGTCACAAAGATATACCGATGAAGCGGATCGATGCGGCAAGGGCGCACAAGATAGAACAAAGATGGGCGGTGTGGGAGCGTACAGCAAGGGGCATCCCGGTCTTGGGTGGAGAGTAACGGTCGCCCCCACCACTGCTGCCACTCCTTCCGTCGGCCAATGTCTCTTGCTGTGAAGGTTTCCAGACGCCGGCCGCGTCGGTGGGGGAGTGTTTGTGACGGCCGGCGTCTGGAAACCTTCACAAAACCAGACATCCAACACATGCGAGCCCGACCTGAAATGCTTGCTTGGAAGTGGGGTAAGAGAGCAATTGCTGATGCAGGAATGTTGCCGTCGCAATTGGAGTGAGTTGCCGCTACTACGAGTTTCACGCTGTTGTTCGCAGCTCGGCCTTGCCAGTGCGCTGTCAATGATCTCCCCTTCCCCTGACATTTTGCTCATGTTCGCCCGGGCTCCAGCGCGTTCGCTGCCGGGCAGATCAAGCGCCACCCCAGACCTGAGGGAGCGTAATCAAGCTCGACCTCACCGCCGACGGTCCGCTTCGCCATCGAATCGACGACCGTGCTGCCGAAGCCCCGCCGTTCTGGCCGTGAGGCAGGCGGACCGTTGCGCTCGGTCCAGCTCATCGCGAAGATGTCGTCGTCAACGCGCCAACCCACATCCACACGGCCGGCGTCCACCGACAGTGCGCCGTATTTGCCGGCGTTGGTCGCAAGCTCGTGCAGAGTCAGACCGATGGCTTGGGCGGCGGTTGCGTTCAGATGCAGCTTCTGGCCATGCACAACGATCCGAGACCCGACAATATCTGCAAAGTGCGCCAGCTGGGCGCGTACCAGCTCCTCCACATCCACTCCCTTCCACTCGTTTCGGATCAGCAGGTCCTGATTGGCCGCAAGCGCCTGGATGCGCTGGGTGAAGCACTCGATAAAGTCTTCAGGCTCACGCCTCTTGGTCTGGCGGGCTATGACCTGCACGAGACTGAGCATGTTCTTGGCGCGATGATCGACCTCACGCATCAGAAGCCGAATCTGCTCCTCTTGAGCTTTCCGTTCGGTCACATCTTGGGCGACGCAAACAAACACGCGTCGTCCATCCGATTGGGTTCCCATGGCAGAGGTAACGAAGCTCCAAAGGCGTTCGCGGCCGTCTTTGGTACGGATCGTCTGCTCGTTTGGGTGCGCCTCTGGTCCCGCCGAAATGATCCAGCGGATGCCCTCTAGCATGTCGCACTGGCGCTCGCCGTAAGCGCGGGCGGTCCAATCCTCAATGGTGGAGAGGTCCTCCCGGGAATAGCCGCTCGCCTCAAGCCAGCTCGCACTGACAGCAAGCACCTTCTCCCGGTCGTCGAATAACATGATCGGCACCGGCGAGCAGAGAAGTGACGACCGGAAGCGTTCCTCACTCTTGCGCAGTTCCTCCTCGGTTTGCTTGCGCCAGGTGATGTCCTGGATGATCCCGACGAAATAATCGATAGAGTTATCGCTCTTTCGCACGCAGCTTACCGTCAGCCGGCACGTGACGATCGAGCCGTCCTTGCGCACATAGCGCTTGTCCATCTCGGCGCTGTTTAGCTCTCCGCTCCGCATTAGCGCGGAATTCACGATATCGACCGCGAAGTCGTCAGGGTGCGTGACGTCCCGCGCCGACTTGGCGAGAAGTTCCTCGACCGAGTAGCCGAGGATTTGGCAGAACGCCTCATTGACCCTGAGCCATCCGAGATACGGGTCAACGTGTGCGATGCCCACCGCCGCGTTCTCGAACGTGGCCCGGAACCGCGCCTCGCTCTCGGCGAGAGCGCGCCTGGCCTCGACCTGCTCGGTAATCACCTCGACGAATAGCATCGCGCCACCGATCCGGCCGCTGACGGTGCGCCAAGGCTTCATCGACCATCGTACCCAGGAGATGCGGCCGTCCCGGCGTGGGAAAAAGTCCTCCTCCTCAGCCAGTTCCTCGCCCGCCAGCACACGGACATGAAACTCCCGCCAGCGCGCCGGAATGTCGGGGAAGACCTCATAATGCGAACGGCCGATGACCTCAGAAGGGTCCCCCAACTCATAATCGCACAGGAGCCGGCGCGAGACCGCCAGATAACGCATCTTGTCATCGAACATGGCGATAGCAACGGGCGCGTGCTCGACGAACAGTGCTAGCTGGGCCTCGCGCGCAGCAAGCTGCGCCTCCATCTGCTTGCGCTCCGTGATGTCCCGGATGATCTTCGAGCAACCGATGTTGCGGCCTTCAGCATCTCGTATGGGCGAAATGGTGATCGACGTGTTGAAGGTTCGTTCATCCTTGGCGACGAGCATCATCTCGTGGCGCTCGACTGACTCGCTCCGAGCCATGCGGGAAAGGATCGTGTCCTCCTCCGCCTGCCTGTCGGTCGGAACCAGGCGCCTGATCGACTGTCCAATCATCTCGCTAGCCGAATAACCGAACATGTGCTCGGCCGCTTTATTCCAACTCGTCACGGTACCATCGAGCGTCTTGCCTACAATGGCATCGGCCGACGATGTCACGATCGCGGCGAGACGCGCCTGCGCCTCCTCGGCTTCCTTATGTGCGGTAATGTCCTGGACGGTGCCGATGAAGTCCACGACGTGTTGCTCACGCCCCGCACCCTCAAGATAGGTAAGCCCCTGAGTCTCCAGCCAGCGAACCTTACCGTCTCCCCGCCGGAGTCGAAACTGCGTCGGGGATTGCTCCGGTTGGGCGGAATCGAGCGCTCTGTGGTAGGCCGCCCAAACCCCTTCCACATCGTCTGGATGCACCCAATTCATGAACTCTTCGACAGTGGCTCCATCCTCGGGGACGCCAAAAATGTCCTTGGACCGCGCATCCCAGGAAAAGACCCCGTGGCGGGCATCGTAGCGCCACGACCCTAGCCTCGCTGCGTCGAGGGTGAACTGCAGACGGTCTTTACTCGCCTGTATGGCTTGCGCCGCCTGCTCCTGCTGGATTGCAAAGCGCATCCGGGTAATGAGGATCACGATGAAAATTGCCAGCAAGACAAATAGCAGGAGGGTCAGGGGCGGCATCTGGAGGAAAGTAACCGCGGCAGCGCTGAGCACCACGCAAAAAAGACCTGCACCGCGCCCGCCGATCAGCGCTGTGATCATGACCGCGGGAAAGAATGGAAGGCACTCAGCGCCCATGACATATGGGTCGATGGCGAGCCTCACCACCGTCGCAACCCCAGCAGATGCGAAAGCAAGGCCGTAAGCTTCGACGGTCCCCGGGCGCAGTGTGGGGACATCGGTGTAAATTGAAGCCAGGCCTTTCGAGATGATCTGGCGCATCGTGATGCGTCCTCCTTCGTTAGGAGTGCATCTCGCTACTACCTGGAAAACCCTGGCTCTAATACAAGAGGGTCGGCGCGTGAGCCGCATACCACTCCATCACCCCGCTAACCCTCGAGGTCCATCGGGCAGATGGGCGTCAAGGTCCGTCGATACCGAGGGGCCGCCATGGGTGCGTGGGGCATCGGCCCGCCAGGTCTCAGGGCCGATCCAGCAGGCCCTCCCAACCGATGATGTTCCGGGCGATGGTTAGCACGTGCACGCATGAGGTGAGAGCCATATTCAGTCGGTTGAGTGAATCGCACGACGCTTGCAACCGTCCACTTGGCCGCATAGCCGCTTTGGGTCATGGGCGGCCGATCAGACTCGGTAACTGGCACGCCCGAAGTTACCTCAACTGCGGATGTGCCAAGACGAGGGTCCGCCACTCCGGCTTAGGGCCACTTCCGGACTCCCGCATCGCGGCAAACAGGCCCTTGGATGACGGTTCCTAACCGCCATCTCGTTTAGGCTGAACGCGGTGCTGATGACCTCTCTCCATCTCGTCTTCCGAAAAAGGCTTCTGAAACCAAATAGATCGCCGCATTTGGCTGAGAACAGCGCCGCTAATTCAGCCTCGTCTCAGGGAGGCCCGCGACGTCCCACGCCTCCAGCCCGCCGCGGTACCATGACACGTTCGGATATCCGAGAGCGACAAGTTCAATCGCAAGATTACGGGCATCCCAGAAAGCCGCGTCCCACGAGTAAGTTATCACCCGTCGTGTCCGATCGCCGTGCAGCAACCGGTCGACCTGGACTTTGAGTGCTTGACGTTTCGCATCGTCCAGCACTCCGTTTCGATACGCAGCTGGAACAAAGTTGGTGCCCGGTATAGTGACGCGCAGGCAGTTGCTACAATTGGTCGACAGCAGGAGTGGCAGCTCGCCGCTCGCGCTCCTTTCTCCGTCAGCGATCAATGCCCGAAGCTCGGATGTCTTGATCGTCGAGACTCCGGGGGCGCCGATCGGCGTCAGGCCGATCAGGTTAGCCGACCGCACCCCTTCGGTTATCGGCAATCCGGTATCGGCGTCCTCCGAAACGTGGTCAGGCAGGAGCGCGATAAAAGGCCCGCCGACCTCGCGAGTGTAATCCTCGCCGAGAATCCCTACCGCGTGACGTAGATATCGTGCAGTGAGGGTCAATTGTTGCTCCCCCCGTCCGCTTTTCGAACTCCAGGAGTTCTCGCCGTGCGTCCGCAACTTTGCCGGCATGCGCGTCGGCGATCGCGAGATTCCAAGAGATTTTTGGATTGGAACCGGAGAACGCCTCGTTCGCGGCACGCAGCCAACTGATTGCTTCTTCGTATTGCCCGATACGAACGAGCGCCGCGCCAAGCACCGAATAACTTCTGTAGCGCGCCGGCATGTCGCCTTCGAGCCGAATGGCCTCTTCCAGCATCGGGACCGCTTCTGCCGATCGCCCGAGTTCGATCAGACACACGGCGGCACCGACGTGAAAATGGCCAGACGATGGCATCAGCGCCGTGTAAGCCGCAAGCGCTTCGTCAACACGCCCTTCGGCGCGCAGAATTTGCGCCTGCAACTCAAGCATCGATTCAGAATCGGCCGCGAGTACGTGCGCCTTGTCGGCGAGGGTCCGGGCTCGAAGCAACCGCTTGTCGAAGCTCTTGAAGTCGTTGAACTGAAAGATTGGAAGAAGAATTTGATCCGCGAGACTGATCATCACCTCGGCCGACGTCGGGTCGAGCGCCAATGCACGCTCCAGCGTGGCAATGCTCTCTGCGCTCTTGGCCGGAGTGAGCGGCAGATGATTGTTCAGCGCATTGACTTTCAGAAGCAGGTCGTCGGCCGTCAGTGTCGCGTCCGGGAGGCTGGAAATCCGGCGTGCCTCAGCATCCATGAAAGCCGTCCGCAACGGAAACAGCAAACTTTGCGTGACCTGAAGCCGCAAATCGGCCGGTTCACTGGCGGCCTCCTTGAATTGCCTTGCCCAGATGCTGGTGGCGCTTGCCGCATCGCTCAACTGAACATTGAGCTCAATCCCTTCCTGCGAGCGCCTGATGTTGCCTTCCAGGACATAACGCACGTTGAGTTCGCTGCCGACCGCGGGCAATCGCAGTTTTTGCGCCGCTATCGCCTGCGCCATCGAGCGCGCAACCACTACCGAGCCGCCAATCTGGGCGAGATCGATCGTGAAGTCGTCGGTCAAGGCGGCGGCGAGTTCCTCGTCCTTTGACGTGCCGCTCGCATTAGCGAACGGCAGAACGACGATCGACAGCCGCGGTGGCTCGGTGGGCCGGGTGGGCGTATCGGTGCGAAATCCCTGCCAGCCGTAGGCGATCAGGGCCGCGCAAAAGAATCCGACGACGCCCCCATAGAGGCGCTCATTTCCAGAGCCTCTGCCGCCGATATCGGCCGGCGATGAGGCTGCCGGCACGGATTGCGGCGATGGCCGGTGAGCCTCGGCCACGAAATCAGCCCCATCCGATATCGGCGCACCAGCGACGGGCTGGCCACGCTCCGTTCCGTCTTCTTCCACGACCCGCCGGGTGAACCGGTAGCCTCGTCCCGGAACAGTTTGGATGCAGCTCCCACCGTTGCGGCCATCGTCGAGCACGCGGCGAAGCGCCGATATCTGGACGGCCAGGTTGCTCTCCTCGATCGCCATTTGCGGCCAAACAGCATCAACGATCTCGTTTTTGGAGACGACCTCGCCGTGCCGTTGAAGGAGGAGATACAGGATTTCCGCACCGCGTGAGCCGAGGGGAATCAGAGTCGATAGGCCGTCGTTGCTGATCCGCAGCAGCTCACGCGTAGGCAGGATGAAGCGGAATTCGTCGAAAATCACGGATCGCGATGCAAACGGCATTCGACGCTGCCCCAGTCAGATCTATCCGCGACCGCTAACAATAGCGCGCGACGGACCCCGAACAAAATACCGCTTGCTGCGGTTAGCCCACCGCATCTTGGCGGTATTCCACCTAGTTTCAAAACTTTTCGCAAGAATTCAGACGATTTCAGACCGGCTTTATGGCCGCTTTCGCTCTATTCGCGCACACTCGCAGCGAGGGGCGGGCGTTTTGATTTCATCAAGCGGGGGATGCCATGACACCTATCGTGAGGAGAGCGTTATTGGGTGGCGCGATCATGCTCGGCGTCGCCGTGCAGTTTTCATCTCCGTCATGCGCGCAATCGGTGGCTCTAATTCGGCAGGCTGTAGACAATGGGCAGCGGATCATGCTTCCCGGCAACACGCGGCCGG